>CAYGOE010000048.1:0-14979 GCA_964351405.1 uncultured Muribaculaceae bacterium
AGTTCATCATCCAGGTTGTATAGCCTCTCAGGGTGTACTCCCCGGTTTTGAGATTATGGGCAAGGGGCAGTTGCCCGGCAAATCCCCCTTCACCTTTTTTGATCTTTACCCTGCTTATTATTGTGTCACTATAGAGCTCAACATAGATAAAGTTGCTCTCCGGTATTTCGCTAAGGGCAGAGTTGTTCTCCAGATAACCCCGAAACCATATGTATTCGCCTGCTATATATAGGGATTTGTCTGTATGCAGATATAGCTTTTCCGGAGATGATAGTCGTGAAAAATTTGAGTATTTTGCTGTTAAAGTGTCTTTTAACCTCTGTCCAAAGGTGATACCGCAATAAAGGTTAGTCAGGAGTAAAGCTGTAATAAGAGTCCCCGTTTTTCCGACTTTCATACTCATATAGTTAAGGTGTTTTGGTAGTTATTTTACTATGTGCAAAACGGATGAAAAAAGGGTGCCAAACTAGACACCCTTTGTAGATTAAAATAATTTGCTATAAATAACCTCCGTTATTTAGCAACTCTTTCGAGCCACTTGAGCATTGCGAGCATTGTTCCCATTGAGATGAGACAGGCCACAACAAATACTCCCCAAGTCATCCATACAGGAATACTTTCATAGAATATAGCTCCGATGAAAAGGAGCTGATTACCAACAGCTGTGGCACCCAGCCATCCACCCTGCATCACACCTTGATACTGAGGAGGTGCAACTTTTGACACGAATGAAATACCCAGAGGGCTAATGAAAAGCTCTGCAACTGTCAAAATAAAGTATGTTCCAATTAAAAGGAAAGGGGTAACTTTTTGAGCATCCGCCAGACCACCCATTGCCAAAACATCTTTCTGAAGCGGAAGACCGTATGAGCCGATAGCCATTACAACAAAAGCCAGAGCAGCAATAAACATACCGATTGCAATCTTCTTAGGAGTTGAAGGCTCTATCCCTCTTGATCTTAACCATCCAAAGAGAGCCATAATTATTGGTGTAAGCAAAACAACAAAGAGAGGGTTAATAGATTGGAATATTTCTGCTCCTATAATTTTTACAAATCCAAGATTGATCTCAATTCCGCTAAGGTCTGTAAACTCTTTTGCAAACATTGTAAGAGTAAGTCCGTTCTGATGGAAAGAGAACCAGAAGAAGATAACGACTCCGAACACTGCAAAGAGTGCGTAGATACGCTGACGAATCTCCTGTACAGACATCTTAATCTCATTAGGATCCACAACTTTAATACCGCCTTTAGTCTCAAGACCAGGGAAGTTTTTCTTGTTAGTGACATAGATTGCAAGAGAGATTAACATTGCAACAATAGCTACTCCGAATGCGTAGTGATAACCTGTTGTAAATACATTCAGATATTGATTTGCAAAAGCTGTAAGGTCTGCTACAGGTGCTCCTGCAGATGTACTTGCAAGCTCTGCAAAACGGGTCGCAGCTTCAGGAGAGAGGGTGTTGCCCAACTGTGCGTGGCAAAGAGCAGGAAGGTCTGCACTGTACTGGAAACCATTATGATTAACCCACCAGTTACGAATACCTACTGCGAAGAAAGGGGCGAAAATAGCACCCAAGTTAATAAACATATAGAAAAGTGAGAAACCTGAATCTCTCATTTTGCTGTATTGATTATTGTCGTACATTTTACCCACCAGAGCCTGAAGGTTTCCTTTGAAGAGGCCGTTACCAAAAGCGATTACGAACAATCCGATACAAACCAGAATAAGGAAAAGTGTTTTGTTAGGAACAGGCGTGGGGGTAGGTATTGACAAAAGAAGGTATCCCACTGCCATAATGACAAGGCCGGTAAGAATTGTCCCTTTGTAATTCCTGGTTTTGTCTGCGATTAAACCGCCAACAAGCGCAAGAATGTAGATGGATGCGTAGAAGATGGAATAGATTATACCTGCACTGGTTCCGTCAAGACCAAACTTAGCCTGAAGAAAGAGTACAAGAATCGCCATCATCGTGTAAAAGCCGAAACGCTCACCCATATTTGCCAGGGCAGCTGCAAGTAGTCCTTTTGGATGTTTTTTAAACATAGTAAAATATAGTTTTAGTTAAAAATTAGCTCACAACTTCGCAAAAATAGTAAAATTTGGATAACTTTGTTGAAAAGCTTAAGCAACCGATGCCAAATATTATCTTTTTATTACTCGCAGCCCCCTTTTATCTGATTTCACTACTACCATTGCGGATACACTATTTCATATCGGACAGTTTACTTTTTATAGTCGGCAAAGTTTTAGGTTACAGAAAATCTGTTGTAACTGTTAATATATCCCGCTCTTTTCCAGAGTTTAAATATGATTCTGTGGAGAGTACCGTTAAGAGATTTTATAGCCACCTTGCAGAGATAATAGCAGAGAGTATGTGGATGATTTCTGCGTCAAAAAAAAAGTTGTCAAAATTGGTAAAAATCGAAAATCCCGAGGTGTTAAAAACTATTTTTTCGGCAAAAAGGTCGGTAATTGTCGTGGGAGGTCATATCGGGAACTGGGAGCTTCTTACTAAAATGGACAAATTTGACGAGCGTTTGCCTTTAGGTTATAGCGGAGATCAGCTAAAATTTATATATAAAAAGCAGCATTCAAAATTTGCAGACAGGTTTGTGAGATGGATAAGGGAGAGTAATTCCGGAATAGAGCTGATTGAATCCAACGGTGCTGCCAGGTATATTCTTAAAAACAGGGAGAAAACAGCCTGCTACTTCCTTTTTGCAGATCAAGCCCCCCTGCCTGGCTCAAAATTTGTGACAAAAATTTTTAACCAGCAGACTCTAATGATTAACGGACCGGAAGTTATCTCAAGAAGTGCCGGCTTACCGGTTGTCTTTCTTAATATGGAGAGGGTAACCAGAGGAGCATACAGGGTAAAATTAACCCTTATTACAGATGATGCATCCAAAGAGGATGAGGGGTTAATAACCGAAAGATTTGCTGCTCTGCTGGAGAGTTCTGTTATAGCCAACCCCCAAAATTGGCTCTGGTCTCACAAGAGATGGAAAAGAACAGCTCAGGAGAACATTTTGAAGAGTTATAGTGTTTAGATTAGTGATATAAATGCCAAGAGAAAAAAAGATAATGATGAAGAATATTTTAAAAGCACTCCTGCTAATTGTAATGTTTGCCGTGGCAACAGAATCAAGGTCGCAATTTATTAACCCGGGCGATAAAATCCCCGCGGGTGCAATTGTCTATTCGCTCCCAGTAACCAACCTGCATTTTATTGTTGAGGTTACATACGAATCTTTTACTGCAGGTCCTTATGCCAGGTTTTCTCAAAAGTACCTTGGTGTTCAGGCAAGAGAGGAGAGTGGAGATGTATATCAAATTAGCAATATTGAGGTTATTCCCTATATTGAGGCAGACCAATCTGCAAATATTGCCCTTAATCTGGGAAACAGCAAAACCGGCTCTGCAAATTTTATGGAGATGATTAATCAGGGTCTGATAATGTGGTCAGACTCCTATGCCGGCAAATCTGAGAAGTTGAGATTTCCGGATATGAAAAGCAACACCCTTTTTGTTAAATCTATGTCGACATCTAACCTCACCAGCGAAAAGAGCACGTTATACAGAACGGCATCAAGTCCAACCGGCTCGGAGAGATCTGCAGTTCAGCAGAGCCAGGTTGTAGAGAAGAGTCCTGAGAAGAGAGCTGAAGAGAGTGCCAATATGATATTCAAGTTAAGAACTAAACGACTTGAGATAATTACCGGAGAGACGGATGCAACATTCAGCGGTGATGCTCTCAGAGCTGCCATAGACGAGATAAACAGGCTCGAAGATGAGTATCTTAGTCTCTTCTTCGGAAAGATCAGGATTGGTTCTCAAAAGATGTCGTTTGATGTTATGCCTAAGGCAGATATTGAAAAACAGATCTACATAGCTTTTCGCCTGTCGGACAGTAAGGGATTACTCCCTTCAAATAACCTTGCCGGGCGTCCTATTGTCTTGGAGCTTCTAAAAGAGATTGAGCAGCCTGCTGTAACAATGGATGTAACCCCCGGCAGAGGAAGGGTAGTCTATCGTAAACCTGCAATGATGAACCTTAGGCTGATGGATGGACAAAATGTATTAATGCAAACCAGAGTACCAGTATACCAACTTGGAACTCTGCTCTCTTTCCCTTTAGAAATAGCAACCGGAAAATTATAATGATTATTAATTAACAATTAAAACATAGAGTTATGAATATTAAAGATCTTAAGCCAGAAAGAGTGTGGAACCACTTTTACTCCCTTACGCAAATTCCACGTCCATCTAAAAAAGAGGAGAAGGCTGTTCTTTTTCTGGAAAAATTCGGCAAAGAGCTTGGTTTGGAGACAATCAAGGATGAATTGGGCAACATTATCATCAGGAAGCCTGCATCCAAGGGGATGGAGAACAGGAAAGGAATAATCTTTCAGGCACACATAGATATGGTTCCTCAAAAAAACAGCGATAAGGTTCACGACTTTGAGAAGGACCCGATTATTCCGAGAATTGTAGATGGATGGATGTATGCAACCGGAACTACTTTAGGAGCAGATAACGGACTTGGAATTGCAGTGGCAATGGCTGTTCTTGAAGATAAAAATATGGTACACGGGCCTGTTGAGGCACTCTTTACTATTGATGAAGAGGCAGGTATGAATGGGGCCAGAGGTCTTAAAGGTGGTCTTCTTAAGGGTGATATTCTCATCAATCTGGATTCAGAGGATGAGGGTGAGCTTTATGTCGGCTGCGCCGGCGGTTTGGATGCAACTGCTATTTTCACATATAAGGAGGAGAGCACACCAGCAGGAATGGAGGGGTATAAACTAAGTATTACAGGGCTTAAAGGTGGTCACTCAGGAATGGATATCATACTTGGCAGAGGGAATGCAAATAAAGCACTGGTGAGAATATTGCTTCCGCTTATGAAAGATCTCGGAGTAAGACTATCTTCAATAGAGGGAGGGAGTCTTCGTAACGCAATCCCAAGAGAGGGTTTTGCAACACTTGCAATTCCCACAGCAAAGGTTAGGGATGTAAAGGCAATTGTTGAGAGACATTTTGCAGAGATGGTTAATGAGCTTGCAGCACACGAACCTAACCTGAGCATTGTGCTTGAGAAGTGTGATACTCCGTCTGTTCTTATAGATCAAACCACAGCCCTTAATCTTGTTAAGTCTGTTTATGCTTGCCCTAATGGAGTAGAGAGGATGAGCGATGCAATGCCAGGGCTTGTAGAGACATCTAACAACCTGGCAATTGTGAAGTCTGCTAATGGCAAAATTGCGATCAACTGTCTGCTGAGAAGCTCTGTTGATTCTGCCAAGGATGTGCTGGGAGCAGCAATTACATCTGTCTTTGAACTGGCGGGTGCAGAGGTTAAATTAGCCGGCGGATATCCAGGATGGAAACCTGATGTAAATTCTGACATTCTAAAAACTATGAAGGTTGTGTACAAAAACCTATACGGAATTGAGCCTGAGGTAAAAGCGATACACGCAGGTCTTGAGTGCGGAATCCTTGGTGGAAATTATCCTAACTGGGATATGATCTCCTGTGGCCCTACAATCCGCTCACCTCACTCTCCGGACGAGAGGGTAGAGATAGCAACAGTAGAGAAGTGGTGGAACTACGTTGTAGAGGTTCTAAAAAATGCACCTGTTAAAAAATAGCCTCAATTAAAAATTATTTGGAGGGCTGAAAATATTAAGTTATATTTGCAGCCCTTTTTTAATTATTTATTTTAATATAAAAGTATGTTAAAACAGTACGAAACCGTTTTCATTGCAACTCCCGTTTTATCTGACATCCAGATAAAGGAAGCGGTAAAAAAATTCCGTGACTTCATCACCGACAATGGTGGTGAGATAGTTCACGAAGAGGATTGGGGCCTAAAGAAACTGGCTTATCCAATTCAGAAAAAAACAACAGGTTTTTACCACCTGATTGAATTCAAAGCAGATCCTGCTAATGTCTCAAAACTCGAGATTCAGTATCGCCGCGATGAGCGTATTATTCGCTTTTTGACTTTTGCCCTGGACAAGCACTCAGTGGCATACGCAGAGAGAAGACGCAACAACAAATCAGAGAATAAAGCTAAGGAGGTTTAATTATGGCAAATCAGGCAAACAACGAAATCCGCTATCTGAATCCTCCTACAGTTGAGGTGAAAAAGAAAAAATACTGCCGTTTTAAAAAATCCGGTATTAAGTATGTAGATTACAAAGACGCTGAGTTTTTAAAGAAATTCCTGAATGAGCAGGGTAAGATTCTTCCCCGCCGTTTAACAGGTACCTCTTTGAAGTTCCAGAAAAAAGTTTCTCAGGCTGTTAAACGCGCAAGACACCTTGCTTTACTGCCATATGTAACAGATTTATTGAAATAAGCAAAGGAGAGATACAATGGAAATTATACTAAAACAGGACGTCCCTAATTTGGGCCATAAAGATGATCTGGTTACCGTTAAAAACGGCTACGCCACAAATTATCTAATACCTCAAGGCTTTGCTACAATGGCGACACCCTCTGCAAAGAAGATGCACACAGAAAATCTAAGACAAAGAGCACACAAAGAGACTAAGATAAGAGATGAGGCTTCGGCAATGGCGGCAAAACTGGAGGGATTCCAGGTTACAATTGCAACCAAAGTAAGCTCAACCGGTAAAATTTTCGGCTCTGTTAATAATATTCAGGTAGCTGAGGCACTCGCTGCAAAAGGATATGAAATTGACAGAAGAAACATTACTATTCAGGGCGAGGAGTCATTGAAAGAGGTTGGAATTTACGATGTTGTCGTTAAGCTTCATCGTGATATTAAGGTCAACATCAAGATTGAGATAGTAGGGGAGGAGTAACGGGACCATAACATAAATATTAAAAGGCCTCATTTTGAGGCCTTTTTTTGAATAATTAAATATTTTTTTCTATATTTGAACATTACTACCAAAACTAACTTGTTATGATAAAGAAATTATTGACTGTTACAATTTTACTGTTCTCTGTTGCAGGTTTTGCACAAGAGCAGAATGAGGGCAATAAGTATGGCCCTTTCCTTACCAATAAATTTTTTGACAACTGGTTTATCTCTGCAGGAGGCGGTGTACAGGTTCTTTATGGAGAACACGATAACGTAGCTTCTTTTGGTAAGAGATTTTCACCGGCTCTCGATTTTTCTGTTGGTAAGTGGATTACTCCTACAATTGGTTTGAGAGGTCAATTAGCAGGGTTCTCATCTAAAGGCTTAGTTAACAGTGCTACTGCAAGATTTATTGAGGGTGCATCAAGTGATCACACAGGGTATTGGGACGAGAAATTCAGCTTCTTTAATCTACACGGAGATCTTTTATGGAACATCTCAAATACTATAGGTGGCTACAGAACAGACCGCACCTGGGAGTTTATCCCTTTCCTTGGTGTTGGCTATGCCAGGTCTTGGAAAGAGAACGTAAACCCTGTTTACAAAGAGGCTGCTGCATCAACAGGAATTATCAATAAAATCAGACTTTCAGACGCTTTCAACCTAAATCTTGAGCTGAGAGCACTTCTTGTTAATGACAGGTTTGACGGATTTGAAATTGGACAGGGAATAGAGGAGATTGTATCTGCAACCGTTGGGTTTACCTACAACTTTGCAAGAAGAGGTTTTGACAAATACAAAGAACCTATCATCCCGGACTACACTCCTTATACTTCAAAAATCTCAGATCTTGAAAAACAGATTGCAGATGCAGATGTTAAGGCCAAAAAGCTATCTTCGGATCTAGCCGTTGAGAAAAACAAAAAACCTGAAATTGTAAAATCTGTTGAGTATATCGTCTCTCCACTTGCAATTTTCTTCCCTATAAGCCAATCCAGACTTACAGATATGGACCTTATCAACCTTGGTAATTTTGCAGAGACTGTTAAAAAGTCTGTCAAGAAATATAAAATTATGGGTTCTGCAGATAAAGCAACCGGTAGTAAGAAAATTAATATGAAGATTAGTCAGGATCGTGCCAATGCTGTTTACAATGCTCTTGTAAACAAATTTGGAGTGAATCCTTCTCAGCTTGAGGTTATTGCTAAAGGTGACGAGAACGAGCCATTCGGCAAACCGGTTCTTAATCGCGTAGTTATACTTGAGTAAGCACCTATTATAATAGAAAATTAATGAGGCTGTCTAATTTTAGGCAGCCTCTATTTTTATGTACTGTCGCCACTTATGCGTGGAAAGCTTACCGGCAGCAACGCAGTTTTTTTAAACGCCTCTCTACGGTCGTTGAACGGTCCTCACCCTTTTTCCGAAAAACCCTTCAGAAAATACGCTAAAAACAGATGTTGATGCCTGTGAGCTTTCCACGGAATAAAAATGTAGCGACTTATTTATAATGTGAAACCTTGCCAAAGATTTGGCGAACTATAAAATATAGTTGAATAACTATTTTTAATAGTTATTCAACTAAAAGATATAGTTACATTTGTATCAAATATTTTTTGTAATGAAAATCCAATCCAAGATATCATCAAGATTAACCTCCAAAGAGGAGGAGTTAATGAATTTTTTCTGGACGAAGGGGGCTCTCTTTGTAAGGGAGTTGCTGGATTTTTATGATGAGCCTAAAACCTTCTGTTATCGTTATAGATAATAAGATAATTAAGTCAGAAAATAAAAATGAGATAAAAGTAGTTAAGGGAGAGATGACTGTTTTGTGGGATGCAACGGCAGATGATAAAAACCCACTTATTGTTGTGAACGGGGAGGTTATAAAAAATAACTTTGATATTGCTAATATTACACCTGAGAGCATAGCTTCAGTGACAATTCTCAAAGATAAAAGTGCCATTGATAAGTATGGCGAAAAGGGTAGGGATGGTGTAATCGAGATCACTCTAAAAAAGTAAATTAGGGCAATTAACTGGAAATATTTTGTACCTTTGATGACTTTTTATTAAGCATTTTAAAGACAAAATATAACATAATGAAACAAGATCTTCAAATTTCTGAACTAATAAAAAAAGAAGAGAACCGCCAGTTACACGGAATCGAGCTGATTGCATCAGAGAACTTTGTTACACCTCAGGTGCTATCTGCCCTAGGTTCCGTTTTAACAAATAAATATGCCGAAGGGTATCCGGGAGCAAGGTATTATGGCGGTTGCGAGGTGGTAGACCAAGTGGAGCAATTGGCTATAGATCGTCTTTGTCAACTTTTCGAAGCTGAGTTCGCAAATGTGCAGCCTCATTCAGGTGCACAGGCCAATATGGCTGTCTTTATGGCTTGTCTCAAACCCGGAGATACATTTATGGGATTGGATCTTGCCCACGGGGGACACCTTACTCACGGCTCTCCTGTTAATATGTCCGGTATCTGGTATAATGCAATAGCTTATCAGGTTAGCGAAGAGACCGGTCTTATAGATTATGACGAAATGGAGCGCAAGGCTCTTGAATTCAAACCAAAGATGATTATCGGTGGAGCTTCTGCCTATTCCAGAGAGTGGGATTGGGAGAGAATGAGAGTTATTGCAGATAAAATAGGTGCTCTGTTTATGGTTGATATGGCTCATCCTGCAGGACTTATAGCAGCAGGGCTTCTTAAAAACCCGGTTAAATATGCTCATATTGTTACCTCAACAACACACAAAACACTCAGGGGACCTCGCGGAGGCATTATCCTGATTGGAAAAGATTTTGAAAACCCATTCGGAATTCTCACACCAAAAGGAGAGACAAAGATGATGTCGGCAGTTCTTAACTCAAGTGTATTCCCAGGAATTCAGGGTGGACCACTGGAGCACTGTATTGCAGCAAAAGCTGTCTCATTCTTCGAAGCTCTACAACCGGAGTTTAAACTTTATCAGACTCAGGTTCAGAAGAACGCAACTGCTATGGCAGCAGCTTTTATGGATAGAGGTTACAAAGTAATTTCCGGAGGTACAGACAACCATCTGATGCTTATAGATCTCAGAAGCAAGTTTCCGGATCTGACAGGTAAAGTTGCCGAGAAGGTGCTGGTAACTGCAGATATCACAGTAAATAAGAATATGGTACCGTTTGACAGCAGATCCCCTTTCCAGACATCAGGTATACGAGTAGGAACTCCTGCAATTACCTCTCGCGGTCTTCTTGAAAAGGATATGCCATTTATTGTAGAGCTGGTAGACAGAGTACTTTCAAATACAGAAGATGAGACAATTATTGCAGAGGTGAGAGAGCAGGTGAGAAAGAAGATGCACGGGTTACCGCTGAATATCTGGTAGCATATAAATGAAGCATACACTTTTGATTATAAAGTAACTCTGCCAGGGTTACTTTGCGGGATCTAAAAAAGTGGATTCAACTTGAGCAGGCGGAGCGGTTACTACCGGCTTCGTCTCTTTTTTTGTGAATATCTCAAAGGAGGGTAAAATAGGAGTCTTTCCAAAAAGCTGATTTGTATAGAAGAATCCGGGAAGTTCAAGGGTTGAGACATACTCTCTGGAAGATGGTATGATAGACCTTGTTGTAACCTCATAGCGGTTGGCCGGCCTCTCGTTATACCTTAACCGAAACCCTTTAAGTCTCTTCTTTTCCGGTTCAACATCTATTATAGGATATAGATCACTCTGAATAGTTTCAAAGTATCTGACTATTTGAACGCTCTTCTCTTTAATAGTTGCAGTCATAGTCTTACACTCCTTCAGATTCATCGTTGTGAGGATACTGTCCTCTGCGAAAAAAAAGATAACTGTTACCCCTCCATATGCATCAAACCTGGTAAGGTCACCCTCAGTAAAATGGGCAACAATGTCGGTAGCTTTAATCTGATTGTAGTGCAGAGAGTCCTCTTTTGTTACTACGAAAGCACCGGACATAAGCTCTGTTTTTTCCAGTTGTTTATTAGATGTGATCAGCTGAATACTATCTGCGCTAAACTGGTTATTCTCATTCCAGAGCACAGGATCTTTATAGAGTCGTATAATTGAGTCTATAGAGTTGAACATCAGAGAGTCGCATCTGCCCTGAATATTGCTTCTATAGAAGCGGATGTTTTTATTTGCAGATACTAATCTTATTAGGGTTGTGTCTTTTGGAGTTAATGAAAGCGAGTCTTTGACCGGGACTTTTAGGGAATCTTTTATCGGAATTGCGAGTGAATCTCTGGCAGTAATTGCGAGTGAGTCGTTGACCGGAATAACGAGTGAATCTCTAGCAGGAATTGCGAGTGAGTCTTTGACCAGAATTGATAGTGAGGCCTTGCCCTGGATTTTAAGAAGAGAGTCTTTAACCGCAGTTAAACGGGAATCAGCAGCAGTCGGTTTTGTTCCTACCAGGGGTTTTTGGGCGGTTGAGTCTTTGGGCAGTGGCGTCGGTCTGTTGTACATCTCTTTTATTGGGTCTTTCCGGCTTTGGGAGTACCTCTTTTGTGAGAGAGCAACGGTTGCGGAATCTACCTCAAATTTTGGCAACATTCGGTAGTGAATTGTATCTGCAGCAAAAAAGAGGGTATCGGGAAGATCATTCTCCACAGAGTAGTATGCAAGTGCTGGATTTTTATAGAGTTCGGCAAAAACGGGATTCTCCCGGTATCTTACAAAATCTGAAAATAGCAACATAGATTGAGCAGTGTCCAGAATCTGAACATCGTCGTACAGCTCTGCCTTTGGCTCAGCTCTTTCGTAGTATATTCTTTTTGCCCATAGTTCGTTTTGGCCGTTGAGCATATAGGCGTTATTGTCAAAATTGTAAATCTCCTTTTCACGGTTGTACCAGCCACTATTGGAGCTAAGGAAGCTATTATTCTGCCACACCTTTACAGAGCCTAGAAAATCTACACGTTTGTCTTTGCTCCAGTATGCAAGCGAGTCACCCTTAAGGACAAGTGAGTCTGAGTTAAGCTCTACCCTTTCGATAAATTTGAACCTCTCAATCTTTGAGTGGTAGTACCCGCGAATACTCTCTATTACTTTCCCCTTTTTATCCATCATACTTCCTCCATTAAAGAAGTAGGCTACACTATCTTTTGTATTGTAGTCCAAATGCAGGGTTCTAAGACGGTTGCTATCCTTGTCTATAAGCTCAACCAAATTACCCCTCACACGTGCAATAGAGCTGTCTGCAAGATAGTTAATTCGGTCGCCGGAGAGGATGGTACGATCCTGGACTATCTTTACATTACCTATTGCATCAACAATATTATAGGTGAGATCCCAGATTGCGGTATCACAAATAATTAATGTATTGTTATGAAGAAACTGCGCGGGACCTGTAACTCTCCTAATATTTCTAAATTCATTTTGGTAAATCTCTGCAGTCTTGGCGCTCAGTAATCTAACAAGACGATCTTCGCCCTGTTTTTGTTGTGCATTTACAGAGATGGGAAAAAGTATAGTTAATATTAAAAATGACAGAGTATGTCTCATTTAATCCAACCATTCTTAAGGAATGGGCAATGTAGAAAAACAGGATCAATTCTGATAAATGTACTCTCCTTCTTCTTTTTGATAAAGGCATCAATAGCCTCCATCGCAAGCTTATTTCTTGCCTCGTTCTGAAGAACTGAGAAGTCATCCTTAAATGTTGCCACGTGAGATGGAATTATCTTTTCGAGTTTAATAATCTTATAAACAGTGTTGCCACTTCTGCCTTCATTGTCTGTAGTTTCAAAAGGCTCCGAGATCTCTCCCTCTTTCAGATCTTTGATTATGTTATAATCTACCGGTTTTAGCTGATCCTTCTCAAAATACGCCGACCCGCTCTGCTCATCTGCAACAAGACCTCCATTTACATAAGATTTTGGGTCGTGTGAGTATCTTTGCGCCGCAGATTCAAAATCGATTGTATCTATCAGGATAAGGTTCCTTATGCTGTCAAGCTTGTTGAATGCCTTTGCACGGTCTGCATTTGTATACTCAGGTCTCAAAAGTATATGGCGGGCATTAAACATATCTCCCTCTTTCTTAATCATCTGGATAAGGTGAAATCCGTCAGGGGTCTCTACTATCTGAGAAACCTGTCCCTCTTTAAGTGAGACAGCAGCATCAGAAAATGCCGGCCAGTAGAGCGTTTTTGATGCCATACCTAGCTCTCCCCCCCTTCCTGCACTACCCGGATCTTTCGAGTAAAGCGTTGCCAGAGTGCTGAATTTATCTCCTTTTATAACCCTTTCACGAAATTCTAAAAGTCTCTCTTTAACAGCCATAATAGAGCTCTCTTTGTCCGGGTATTGCGCTATCTGGCGGAATTTGTATTGAGTCGATATAATTGGAAGACTATCTGCAGGAGTAGCTTTATAATAACGCTCAACATCAAAAGGGGTAAGCTCCGAAGCAGTCTGCGCAACTTTGTTTCTCATCTCCTGTGTAAGGAATTGCTCAGTTAAAGCCTCTCTCCATTCATCTTTTACTCTGAATAGCGGTTTTTTGAAATACTCCGCTGCTGCTTTCTCACCGCCAAGCTGAGTAAGCACCTCTTGGATTCTTCTATTTAGCTCACCCTCAACATTATCCGGGCTAATCTCCAGACTATCCAACCTTGCCTGTGTAAGGAAAAGTTTTTGAATGAGCATATTTTCAAGCACATCACATCTTAGGTTTCTATCTGAAGTTACCCCCTGAAGCATCATCATCTGAACCTCTGCCTCAAGTGCCGACAGTTGGATCATATCATTTCCAATGAGTGCTATTGTTTTGTCTATGAGTCCTTTTTGATATTTCTGCGCAGAGAGGGTTACCCCCGATGCGATAATTACAAGAAGAGTAATCAGAAATTTTTGAGTCTTACTGTTCATTTTTTGGGGTATCGTTAATGTTTGTTTTAATTTTATTCTTTTGGTGAGCTTCACGAACAAGGTCCTTCTCCAGTTGAGATATGAGACTCTGTTTACGTTTACTTATAATTATCTCTTTTATTCTGGGCAGATAGTACTCAAAAGGTGGAGTGCCGTCCGGCTTTATCCTCTCCGGAAAGAAGGCAAAATAGTTGTAGAGTGAATCTTTGGTCTCGATATACTGTTTGTACTCCAGTTCTCTTTCACAACTATACAGATCTAAAGGCATCTCTCTTGCAACTTGTGAGAGATCTACCCATTGGTTGTTAAAATTGTTGTAACGATCTGCAGAGTTGAAGCAGAGTTTCTCGAGTTCATCTATATCTTCAAGACTAACTGCCTTGTAAAGACTTCTTATCCTCTCCAGATTTGGAGATTTGGAAGAGATCTTGATAACTCTTGCCTTTACCACTGAGTTATTCAGGGATATATTTGCTGAGTTTGCCAGATAGTAGCTTCTTGCCTCCTCATTGGTAACCAGTGTGTCAAGCCTTTGGTCTATATAGAGTTTTTCGTATCGGTAGGCAAGAAGAGAGTTTCGGTAATCTTCAAGCTCTATTGTTACATCCTTATCCTCTTTTAGCAGTTGACTCTCCGCTTTCTCTACAATCAGATATTTAAGCGCCCAGGAGTTTATGTACTGGCGGAGCATAGTAATACTGTCGCCGTAGGGTGTCCCTGCAGGGATTAGGTTCCGGATATCCTCCTTGTAAAGATATCTGTCTCCTACCTGAGCAACAACATCATCTCCGGAACGAAACTCCAGAAACCTGCAGGAGTAGACCAGAAGGAGAAGTAATATTGTTGTTATTGCTCTCATTTTTATCTTGTATAGTTTGGAGACTCTCTGGTAATTGTAACATCGTGAGGGTGGTTCTCTATAACGCCTGCAGATGTTATTCTGATAAACTGTGCTGCCTGTAACTCCTCAAGGTTTTTTGCCCCGCAGTAACCCATCCCTGCTTTCAACCCGCCAACCAGCTGGTAAACGACCTCGCTTAAAGTGCCTTTATAAGGAACCTGTGCAACTATACCCTCCGGAACAAGTTTCTTAACATCATCCTCCATATCCTGAAAATATCTGTCTTTGGAGCCTTGTGCCATCGCCTCAAGAGAGCCCATACCGCGATATGATTTGAATTTTCTTCCGTTTAGGATAATTGTATCTCCGGGAGACTCCTCTACTCCGGCAAACAAAGATCCTGCCATAA
>CAYGOE010000049.1:0-14824 GCA_964351405.1 uncultured Muribaculaceae bacterium
CTTGTAAGGGAGTGTGAAATAAAAGGTTGTTCCTTTACCATACTCGCTATCGAACCAAATGCTACCTCCAAGAAGCTCCGTATAGGCCTTAGCAATAGGTAGCCCCAACCCAAGCCCGTCATAATTTTTGTTTTTCTCGGACTCTCCCTGAATAAAACGATCAAAAACAACATCCTTTAGCTTATCGGAAATTCCTATTCCCTGGTCCTTTATAAAGAAGGTTAGTATCTCTCCCTCTTTTTTGTACCCATACTCTATTGTACCTTTGGTTGAGTATTTTATTGCATTCTTAATGAGGTTGTTTAATATGATAAACAATTTTTCTCTATCTGTGGATATAAGTAGATCAGACCCCATATTTGCAAACTTTAGATATAATCCCTTTTTACTTGCATCCAGTTTGAAGAAGTTAAAGAGATGTTCAAATAGGCTGTTCAGGGATAGTGTAGATTCAACAATCTCCTCTTGTCCAGACTCCATCTTTGACATACTTATCAGGTCATTAATCAGCAAGATCATTCTCTCTCCTCCGTTCTGTATAATAGAGATATACTCCTCACGTTGCTCTGTTGTTATCGTTTCATCTTTGAGAAGTTCAGAAAACCCGATTATTCCATTTACTGGTGTTCTTATCTCGTGGCTTATATTAGAGAGGAACTGTGTTTTTAGCAGATCTGCCCTCTCTGCCCTCTCCTTTGCCTCTCTAAGCTCCTCTTTCTGAATTATATACTTCTCAAACAAGGCTCCAATCTGGGAGAACTCTCCGAAAGATTTTTTGAGTTTCAAAATATCACCAATGCTCTCCCTCTTTAAAATGAGCTCTATAAGATTAATTGGGTTTACCACCCATTTTTTAATGGAGTAACGCAATAAAATCCAGATAATTAGCATAGACAAAAGGAGTACAAAGAACATATAAATCCAGCTTTTATTATAGAGCCCCTCTATCGGATTTTCACGAACAAACCAGAGACCCCCAACCTCCTTTTCGTTCCAGTTGGTAAAAGAGAAGTAACGCTTAAGCTTTAGGGATTTTTCGTTTTTCTCAACTTTTGAGATCTCACGGGAGTAGATAGAGGTGTTTGTAAGTGTAGACAGAGCTCCTATATACTCACTGTTCCATAGTCTCCCGATAAATAGATAGCCATATGGTTTCGTAGCCTTCCTCTCTCTGTCAAAAGTGGGGTGTATAGACGCCGAGGCAACCTCCATAACCCCGGATTTGGTCTCAGTAAAGAAGTTGAGAAGTTTTTTCTCATTAAGCAGGGGAAATACCTCTGAGGGAATCACGCGCGATAGATTATGAGGCTCAATACGGTACTCATATACAAGCTTATAGGCTGTATCGTAGACTGAGACATAATCGCAGACGAAAGTGGAGAGAATTGTAGCGATATTTTTTTCGAACCACTTGTTTGTAGCCCCGGATTGCATTACTGTTGCAAACTCATCCCAATAAGTGTAGTCAAACGCAACCTGCCGGAGTCCGGTACTTTTGAGGTTTATAATTGAGGAGACCTCCCTGTTAAACTGCTCAAGCGACACCTTATGAATCATATCTGCTTGCCGCTTCTGAAGCACGATTATTGCTACAAACAGGAGAAGAAAGCTTATCCCTGCAAAGGCTATAATCTGTAATAATCTGGAGTTTATTCCTGCCTTTTTTCTCATCGGATGGTTTTTAATCATATGCCTAATGCCACAATTAAATAGGTGCTTGCTGCAGACGGATTTACAATAAAGGATAGCGAGATATATGAGGCCAACTTCTCTTTGATAGGTAAATGCCGGAGATATGAACACCCGAGATTTACAAATCCTGCCGAGGATGCGTAGTATTCCCCCTTAAACTGATATCCGGTAAAGAGGGATATTTGACTCCTCCCAAATGATTTGACATACTCTACTTCACCATAAATACTTTTTGAGGGGTCAGAGCCGTAAAAAATGGAGCTGAATAAAAAATTAAATCTGTTCTCCTCTCCAAAAGAGAGCATCGCCTGCCCTTCAAACATATGAGAGGTTGTTGCGGGCTCATAATTAAAATATTGACTTGGGTTGGTTTTGCTGTAGGACCAGTAGTCCCAGATTGCAATTGTAAGTGGGCCGGTCTCTTTTGAAATGTAGAAGTTTATCTCATCATCTCCCTGGCCTGTAATCCTAAAGGCACCCCAGGTACCAAAAGTAAAGCCTCTCCAGGAGAGCTCTGCCCAAGGCTGGATCGAAGGAGTATGGCTGTAGTTCTGCCCCCTCCAGATATAGCTGGTCACTATTTCTGCTCCTGAGTTCAGTTTAAGCTCGCTCTCCCTCTTCTCTTGTGCCGGTAAAGAGGAGCTCAAAAAGAGTGAAAATATTGAGAACATAGTAAGTGGGCGAATCATTCAAATAGTTTTGGTGTAAGAGATAATTTCAATTTTTTATGAAGATAAGGAAAATGCTCGAATTATTAATAATTTTACCTCAATAGTTGTAAAAGAGATTGTAAGCCCCCAGTTCAATTGCATTTTGTAGAACACAGAGCTCTCACCGGTGTCGAATAACACCCGACTATTGTCAACCTCCGGATATATTGAGTGGCCGTGCTCTGCTAAAAGTCTCCTTCTGGTTACAACATTGTCGGCAAGAGTGATAATTTTCATAACGATAAAGTATCAAAACAAGAAAAAGCGGCCTGAATAATCAAGTCGCTTTAATGTCGGGGTACTCCGACTCGAACGGAGGACCCCCTGCTCCCAAAGCAGGTGCGCTAGCCAACTGCGCCACACCCCGAAAAAACTAAAAAGAGCGTCCCTTTTGGAAAGGGATTGCAAAGGTAAATATCTTTTTCATAAATCCAAAAAATTAAATTAAGATTTAATTAGCTTGTAGAGTTAATGATAGAGTTGGTAATTAAGAATTTATTTTTACATTTGCAAAAAACGTGATACAACATAGGGGGATGTTACTATCAATCAGTGGATTTTGTTTAGATTTGTAAGCCTACCTGTTTGACTTTGCAGCATTTTGGTTGTAAATTGTTAGCACGAGTAACCATAGTTGAACAAAACATATTAATTGTTGGTTATTACTCCCTCTTTTTATAATCACTATTATTAAGAAAAAGAATTTTTAACATATAAAAGAAAAATATTTTTTAAAATGAAGAATAATTACATCTATCTGACAATTATCTCTTTAGGATTGTCGTCAGGACTATTTGGCCAACAACTCACTCTCAATGCAGAGTCGGGTAATAGGGCAATTGAAGTAGGCAATTGCTGGCAGTTTTTAGATTATGATCAGTATACATCCACTGGTTCAGAGGTTATTTCAGGTTCGTTCTCTCTTAAAACTCAAATGATTCCAAACAGTTCCAATATCAATGACACCTACATTAAGACACCTTGGATGAAGGTGGGCTCAGGAAACATCACTTTTAAGGCAAGACTTGGAAGTGGGACAGATCCTATATCCAGAGGAGCAAGGGTATCATATATCCCATATAACGCAGCATCACCTGGAACATCCTTTGAGGGCACTCCCGTGACTTTTTACTCATACGACTTTGTTGTAACAAACAACAATGTTGTGAATTTTATAGTCCCAATCCCAGCTGCTATTATAAACTCAACAACGCTTTATAAAATAATGGTGAGCTATTTGGGACAGGGAGGAAACGGAAGAGTCTTGTCAGATGACTATGTTTTTCCCGGCACATACTGGTCAAATCCTGCCAACTCGTGCAACCCATTACCACTGAATGTTCCAACCGATACTGACGGAGATGGTGTTCCGGACACTCAGGATGAGTACCCTAGTGACCCTTACCGTTCTCACAATAGCTACTATCCCGGGCTATCACAATTTGGGGCACTTGCTTTTGAAGATTACTGGCCAGCCAAAGGGGACTATGACTTCAATGACCTGGTGGTTGGTTATAACTTCAATACTGTTACAAATGGTGCAGGCAGAGTTGTAGAGCTTATAAGCACTTTTATGCTTAGAGCCTCAGGTGCAATCTACAATAATGGCCTTGCTTACCAGCTTGACGGAATAGCCCCTAATAAGATATCAAAGGTTACCGGCAACACTCCGGGGTCATTTACAATGGCCTCAAATGGTGCAGAGTCGGGTCAAACCTATGCAAACATTGTGGTTTTTGACAACTTCTTCAATATAATATCGAAACCCGGAGTTGGAATAGGAATCAACACAGATAGACTGGCTCCTTACATAATGCCTCAAAGCATACAGGTGCTAACGACCTTTATTAATAATGGAGTTAATCCTGTGGGAGGAACGCTGACTCTATCAGAGCTCAACCCTGCGCTTTTCAATATGTATATGATTATAAATCGGGAGAGAGGTAAAGAGGTCCATCTACCGGACAGGTATCCCTCTTCACTTGCCAGCACCGGTCTTTTTGGGACGAAAGATGATAGTTCAAACCCGGCTACAGGCAGGTACTACAAGACTGCAAATAATCTTCCTTGGGCAGTAGATGTAATTCAGGGATTTGATTATGTTATTGAAAAAGTGTCGATTGATCTTGGACATCTGCACTTTACTGAGTGGGCTATTTCCGGAGGAGTTCAGTTTCCGGATTGGTTTATGAATCTTCCCGGCTACAGAGATGCATCTAAAATTTATTAATGGAGTCTGTAATTTTAAAAATTGAAAAGATGAAAACAAGAATCATAACAACAATCATACTTATCTCAACATTTTGGCTTATATCGTGTATTAAGCAAAACCTTCCGGATCCCGGAACCACACCCAAAGATGTAACCAAGCTAGAAGATGCTAAGGTTCCTGATAGTTTTAACTGGGCTACAAGTAAAAATGTTGAGGTTTCAATTACAGGTCTTCCAACATTAGTTCCTGTGAAGAATACCCTTACCATAACTCTTCCCGACGGGAGTAAGCTATACAATGTCTACCACGATATGAGTGCAAATCTTAAACTCACTCTTGTGATTCCATCAACAGTAACACAGTTGAAACTTAAGTTTGGTACGTACGACGAAACACTTAACATTGTTAATAATAAAACAGAGTTCTCGTTTATTCCGGTGGTAACTTACGGGGATGGGATGTAAAAGTTTTTGAGCAGACAAAAATAGGCTGTCAGATATGGATCTGGCAGCCTATTTTTTGTCAATTAACGGACACCGCCTTCAAGCAAGCTTGGGTTGATTGGATTTGGGATTGCCTCGCTGCGCGAGGCGTTCCCCAAGTGGGGGTGCTTAAAAACAATAAAAGCCACGGCCTTTGGCCGTTAAAAGCAAAAGAAAACCGCCTTCAAGCAAGCTTGGGCGGTTTCTTTTTCTGCTTTTCCCCTTTGGGGTTGGCTTTTATTGTTTTGGCGGTGAGGGGGGGATTCGAACCCCCGGAACCCTTACGAGTTCGGCAGTTTAGCAAACTGCTGGTTTCAGCCACTCACCCACCTCACCAAAACCCTGCATTTTAGAGCAGGGAGTGCAAAGATACTAATTCTTTTTAATCTGCAAATAACTTACTGTGCGCTACAACTCTTTTTGATTTGTGACAAGTATTGAATCTCCGACAGTAAATCAGATGCTTGCGAAAACGGTGTCAGCAAAGGAAAACATTGGCTCCCGAAGAGGGAGGGGACCCACCGCAAGGTGGGGAGGATTTTCCGTGCTGACACCGTTTTTGCAAAAGTGATTTTACTTTTGCGGCTTGGCTATGTTTTCGCGCATTTCGGTATCGGCCTGTATGTTGCGGAATTTATAGTAGTCCATAATTCCCATATTACCACTGCGGAATGCCTCTGCCATTGCAAGTGGGATCTGAGCCTCTGCCTCGATTACTTTGGCACGTGCCTCCTGTGCCTTGGCCTTCATCTCCTGTTCAAGAGCGACTGCCATTGCGCGTTTCTCCTCTGCACGGGCCTGCGCAATGTTTTTATCTGCATTGGCCTGATCCATTTGAAGGGCGGCTCCTATATTTTTTCCGATGTCTATATCGGCGATGTCAATTGAGAGAATCTCAAATGCAGTGCCGGCATCAAGTCCTTTATTTAGAACAACTTTTGAGATTGAGTCAGGGTTCTCAAGAACAGATTTATGACTCTCTGCAGATCCGATACTGGAGACAATACCTTCACCAACGCGGGCCAGAACGGTCTCTTCGCCTGCTCCCCCAACCAGTTGTTTGATATTTGCACGAACCGTTACCCTTGCTTTTGCAATGAGCTGAATACCATCCTTTGCAACAGCTGTTACGGGAGGGGTGTTAATAACTTTAGGGTTAACCGACATTTGCACTGCTTCAAATACGTCACGACCGGCAAGGTCAATGGCAGCGGCCATCTTAAAGTTGAGAGCAATATTTGCTTTATCGGCAGATATTAGAGCATTAACAACCTTAGAGACGTTTCCTTTAGCCAAGAAGTGCGCCTCAAGCTCATTAGGGTTTAGCTGAAGACCGGCTTTGGTTCCGGTGATCATTGCCATAACAATTGTTCCCGGAGGAACCTTTCTCCATCTCATCAAAACGAGTTGAAGCAGAGAAATCTTAACTCCGGAGATAAGTGCCTGAAACCAGAGGGTGACAGGAAAAAACCACAAAAGGATCGTAAGTCCCACAAGGGAGATACCTATCCAAACAAGAAATACAGTAATACTTTCCATAATTTTTATATATGTTTTACAATAATTTTACTATCCTCAATGCGTGTTATCTCAATTTGTGTACCACTATCTATTATTCCCTCCTGAGAAAGAACCTCTGTATCTATATTTGAGAACCGCGCCTTGCCCATTGGAGAGAGTCGGCTTAGAGCGATCCCTTTTGTCCCGGGTTCAAGGCCCTTGTCATAGGGGTTAATGTCAACCTTTGAGCTGATACTATCTTTGAGAGTGAGTCTCTTCCAGGTTCCGGACCGGAGAATCAGCCAGGTAAATATTGATAGAGAAATGATTACCCCACCAAGAACCAAAAGCCCGGTAACCTGACCAAACTCTGTGAATGATAGAATAATACCGCCTACTATTGAAATTAGGCCAAGAATCCCGGCAAATCCGAAACCGGGAATAATAAGCAGCTCAATTGCTATTAACAAAATTCCCAATAAAATTAAGGTTATAATCAGTGTCATATGGTATGGCTATTTGTTTTCGTTTTTTTTAATCTCCTCAATTGTAACTCCTTTTGCTCCTATCTCTTTAAGAAGAAGCACAATTTTTTCCATTTCCAACTTGTTTGTGAAGGGGCCTACCAAAAAGAGCTCTCTCCCATCAACAATCTTCTTTGCGATATCTCTCTCTGTATTGCCCCTGATTAACTCCAGGACAGGTTGCGGCATTCCGGCAGGGTAGCCCTCGATCTTTATCTGGAATGTAACATTTAAGTCTATAGATTGTTCAAGAATTCTGGCCTGCCGTAGTGTAATATTCTTTCCGTTTTCGTATGCGACAATCAAGGCAGACGGGAATCCCGCGCTTTTTACCTTTACGAGGATTTCAGAGGCATCGGCAAAATTATAAAATTGCCCCACAGTATATATCCATCTTCCTGCCTGGCTCTTGTTTTCAAATATTGGCCTTAGCCCTTTGAAGCTTTTGAGTTCGGCCTGATTAGTGAGAGAGAAGATCTGAATTCTGTACACCAATCCATCCGGGATTGCGTGATCTTCTGCCATAACAGCCTCTTCGCCGATGCCAAAAGAGTAGTCAAATATCTCTACAGGCTCCAGAATAGTAAGTTCGGGAAATTCTCCGAAGCTCTTGGGTGTGAGAATAAAAGGCTCAAGATTGTTATTAACGACAGCTCTCTTATTATCATCAAGGAAGAACTCCTCGTTACGAGGCATAATGGTTCCCTTGCTTAAGAACTCCATCTCACGTTGTTGAACTACAAGGTTCGCAACTCTTAATCTGGACTGCATATCCAGTAAAGAGAGCTCCCCCTGAGAGATTCTCTTCTCAAGTTTTGCCCTCTCCTCTGCTCCTGAAACTGTATTGTAGAGCATTCTGTTTGCAGATATCTCTCCGGCTGTGCTGTCTATCTCATTTTGTATCTGCCTCACCTCAACAATCATCCTTTTGTACTCCTCTGTCTCAGGTGATGTCATAACCTCTTTTTTTGCACTATCCTTGGAAGAATCCGTTGATCTGCGGACTCTTAAAGCTGCAATCTCCAACACCTCATCAATTGATGTTAGTGCTCTTTTTACGGGTGTGCTTTCAAAGTCAAAGCGGTATATGTCGATTGAATCTTTTGAAAGAGAGTTGCGATTGGAACAGAGATATGTGTTAAGACCATCTTCGCTGTGAATCAGCAGAATGTCGTCATCAACCGACGAGTATGGAAACCCCATATTCTGAGGCAACCCCCAGTCGTTTGTTGTCTCATCCCAATAGCTAACATAAAGGTCAAAACCACCTATCCCGTAGTGACCTGTTGATGAAAAAAAAAGCTGCTTTTTATCTTGGCTAAGAACAGGGAAGAGTTCGTCACCGGATGAATTTATAAAGTCGTTAAGCGGTTCCGGGATAGACCATACTTTACTATCACCTTCACGTATTTTGTAGATATCCATATTGCCCTCTTTATTGAGAGCAGAGTATAGAATTGTTTTATCTCCCTCTTTTAGCAGGATTACGTTTGGGAAATTCAGAGCCCTATTCTCAACAGAACCGGTAAGTTTAGAGGGAGTCTTAACCCAGACACTATCTCTAAAGTCCGGATAGTACAAAACGAAATCGGAGACAGGAATTGATGCCCTTCCCGTAACAACAGGATGAGAGGCATACTGAAGCATATTGAGCCCGTTTTCGCTCTTTGTGATTAAAGAATTGATTTTATGACCGGTAAGAGAGTCGTTGCTCTCCATTAAAATATCTTTGAATAGTTCAATTGCTTCATTGAAGCGGTAACCTCTGCGAAGTCTCTCTGCACTTTCAAGTTTTGTATCTGTTAATGTCTGTCCTGCCACAGGAAAACCGATAAGAAAAAGAACCAAAGGCAAGAATATAGACTTTTTCATACATTGGAAAATATATTATATAACAAAAGTACTAATTTCTTTATATTTTGGGAAAAAATACTACTTTTGTGCTCTAATTTTCGTTGAATTATATAATTTAAACAAAATAATCCATGCAAAATAAAGGCGCCATCAGACTTGTGGCAATTTTAATCGCTTTAGCCTGTATATACCAGTTGTCATTCACCTGGGCTACCAGAAACCAGGAGAGTAAAGCCAAAGAGTATGCCGCAAATGCGGTAAAACTGGAGCAATCGTCTCCCTCTTTCAAATTAGTTTCGGACCTGGACAAGGCTTTTTATCTCGATTCACTAAACAGGGTTAAAGAGAGATACTATATCGACTCAATAACAGCAGAAAAAGTTTATCTGGGATTTACCTACAAAGAGATAAAAGAGAAGGAGATAAACCTTGGTCTTGACCTTAAAGGTGGTATGAACGTGATGTTGGAGGTGAGTGTTCCGGAACTGGTAACCTCTCTTTCAAACAACAGCACCAATCCTCAATTCCTTGAGGCTATTAAGGTTGCCAAATCAAATCTCTCTCCGGCTCGTACAGATTTTATTGTGCTGTTTGGAGAGGCTTGGGATGTTGTAGCTCCCGGTCAAAGAATGTCTCAGGTATTCGGTACTTATGAGATGAGAGACAGAATTAAGCCGGAGACATCAAATTCCGAAATTCTGGATATTATCCGCGAAGAGTCTGAGAGCGCAATCTCTAACTCATTCAATGTTTTAAGAAATCGTATACGCAGGTTTGGTGTTACACAGCCAAATATTCAAAAAATCGGAACAACAGGAAGGATTCTTGTAGAACTTCCGGGAGTAAAGGAGCCTGCACGTGTTCGTAAGCTTCTTCAGGGGACTGCTTCACTGGAGTTCTGGGAAACATACGAAAATCAAGAGGTGTACACATATCTGACAGAGGCAAACAGAGCTGTTAAGGAGATGATTGACGCAGCTAAAGAGCCGACAGGAATAGTAGATACAACAACTGTAGCAACAGTTGCAGACTCTGCAAAAACAGAGGCAGATAAGTTATTGAAACAGATTCAGTCTACAGACTCTCTATCAGGTGCAGATGCTCAACTTGCAGAGCAGAACCCCCTCTTCTTTGCTCTTAACCCAAATGTTGCTCAAGGACAGCTTATCCCCGGGCCGTGTGTCGGGAGAGCGCACTACAGAGATACAGCTAAGATTGGTGCGTGGCTAAGATCATCACAGATTGAGGCTATCTTCCCTGCAGATCTTAAGCTGATGTGGACAGTTAAGCCGATTGATGATGCAGGCGTAATTTTTGAACTGGTAGCAATCAAGGCTACAACAAGAGACGGAAAAGCACCTCTTGACGGAGGAGTTGTTACTGATGCTAACAAATCATTCGGCAACACCAGCGGAACACCGGAGGTGGATATGGCGATGAATGCAGAGGGGGCAAGAATTTGGGCTAATATGACTGCAAATAATATTGGCAGATGTATAGCAATAGTTCTTGACGGAATGGTTTACTCATACCCGCGAGTAAATTCCGAAATCACCGGAGGTCGTTCACAGATTTCAGGTAACTTTACCATAACTGAGGCAGATGACCTTTCAAACGTTTTGAAATCTGGTAAGTTGCCTGCTCCTGCAAGAATAGTTCAGGAGGCAGTTGTTGGGCCAAGCCTTGGAAGCGAATCTATCAATGCCGGTCTGGTTTCATTTGTGATTGCTTTCCTTTTGGTTCTTGTATATATGATCGCCTTCTACAACGGAGCCGGTCTGGTTGCAAATATAGCGCTGGTAACTAACGTTTTGTTCCTGTTTGGAGCGCTTGTCTCTTTTGGAGAGGTTCTTACACTTCCCGGAATTGCCGGTATTGTGCTTACACTCGGAATGGCGGTGGATGCAAACGTAATTATCTATGAAAGAATCAGAGAGGAGATTCGAGGAGGTAAAGCCCTAAGGCTTGCTGTTGCCGACGGATATAAAAATGCATACTCTGCGATTGTGGACGGTAACCTAACCACGATTATCTCAGGTATGGTACTTGCCATATTCGGTTCGGGTCCTGTTCAGGGTTTTGCAACTACTTTGGTGATTGGTATTATAACCTCTCTTATAACCTCTATCTTTATAACAAGATTGATTTTTGACTGGAGACTCAACAAAAACAAGAATATCACATTTGACAATAAATATACCCGCAACTTCCTGCAAAATACAAAAATAGACTTTGTAGAGTTGCGCAAAAAAGCCTACGTGTTCTCAATCGTTGTTACAATTATCGGTCTAGGCTTTATTTTGGTGAAAGGGTTCTCTTACGGAGTTGACTTCACTGGAGGTAGGACATATGTGATTAGATTTGATAGAGATGTAACAACTGCAGAGGCAAGAACGGCCCTACTAAAGGAGTTCGAAGGATCGGTAGAGGTAAAACAGTTTGGTGGAGGAAGCCAGATGAAGGTGACAACCAAATATATGATCGAAGACAACTCTGAAGCGACCGACGCTCTGGTAGACAGCAAAGTTTACAACGCTCTAAGAGGTCTCTTTGCAAACGATCTTACTCTTGAGGAGTTTACTGCCACAACGGATAATCCGAACGGAATAGTTAGCTCGGAGAAGGTTGGACCTACAATTGCAGACGACATTAAGAGAGATGCCTTTATTGCGGTAATAATTGCTCTTATTGCAATATTTGTCTATATCGCATCCCGTTTCCGTAACTGGATCTGGGGAACAGGGGGTGTTGTTGCATTGGCCCACGACGCAATATTTGTAATGAGCTTCTTTGCAATATTCACCGGATTACTACCATTCAGCCTGGATGTAGACCAATCCTTTATTGCGGCCATCTTAACCATTATCGGTTACTCAATAAATGACACCGTGATTATCTTTGACAGAATCAGAGAGTTCCGGACACTCTATCCAAAACGTGATCTTAAAGATAACATCAACGATGCCCTTAACAGCACCCTCTCAAGGACGGTTAACACAGGAGGAACAACCCTTGTTGTACTTATTGCTATTGCTCTGTTCGGAGGTGAGGTTATCAGAGGATTCTCGGTTGCCCTTAGCATTGGTATAATAATTGGAACCTACTCTTCAATATTTATTGCAACTCCTTTGGTTTATGACTTGTATAACAAGATGAACGCCAGAAAGAGAGAGATAAAAAGCAGATAGAACCTATTTAAAGTTATAAAGTAAAAACAGGGTGGCCAAAAAATGGTCACCCTGTTTGTTTTTATACCAATTTATTGTCAACTTTGTTGTTTAACTAAATAAAACCGAATAAAATGATACTTCCGTTTGCAGAATCCTACAAAATCAAAATGGTTGAAACCATTCGCAAAAGCACCAGAGAAGAGAGAGAGAGATGGATGAAAGAGGCACATTATAATCTTTTTAATCTTAAAAGTGATTATGTTTACATTGATCTTCTAACAGACTCAGGAACAGGAGCTATGAGCGACAAGCAGTGGGCAGCAATGATGGAAGGAGACGAAAGCTATGCAGGTGCAAGATCTTACTACAAACTAAAAGAGAGCATAAAAGATATCACAGGGTTTGACTACTTTCTCCCCACTCACCAAGGCAGAGCAGCAGAGAATGTTCTATTCTCTTCAATAATAAAAGAGGGAGACATTCTTCCCGGGAACTCACATTTTGATACCACAAAGGGCCATATTGAGTTTCGCAAAGCTCACGCAATAGACTGTACTGTGGATATTGCAAAGGATACAACTGCAGAGCTCCCGTTTAAGGGAAATATTGACCTTAATAAACTGGAGGATGTTCTTAAAAAGTACCCTAAGGAGAAGATACCTTGTATCGTTCTTACAGTAACCAATAATACAGCAGGTGGACAGCCGGTCTCAATGGAGAACATCAAAGGGACATCTGCACTTGCAAAAAAATATGGGGTAAAATTGCTGTTTGACTCAGCGAGGTTTGCAGAGAACGCATATTTTATTAAAATCAGAGAGGAGGGGTACTCCGCTAAAAGTGTGGTTGATATCTGCAGGGAGATGTTCTCTTACGCAGATTTTATGACAATGTCATCTAAGAAGGATGCAATCGTAAATATGGGTGGTTTTATCGCCTTTAGAGACGAGCAAGATTGGAAGGGCTGCCAGATGTATAACATTATGTTTGAGGGCTTCATTACATACGGAGGGATGTCAGGCAGAGATATGAGTGCGCTTGCCCAGGGACTCAAAGAGGGGACAGATTTTGACTATCTTCAGACAAGGATTTTACAGGTGGCATACCTCGGTAAAAAGTTGGATGAGTACGGTATTCCTTATCAAAGGCCTGCAGGTGGACACGCAATATTTGTGGATGCAAAAAAAATCCTAACAAAGGTCCCTGAGCAGGAGTATGTCGCACAGACACTTGGGATAGAGCTATACCTGGAGGGTGGTGTAAGAGGGGTTGAGATTGGAACACTTCTGGCAGACAGAGACCCGGTTACACGCGAGAACCGCTACCCTTCCCTTGAGCTGCTTAGGCTTGCAATACCAAGAAGAGTATATACCAATAACCATATGGACTTTATTGCTGCCGCGCTCAGAAATGTTTTTGAACGCAGGGATAGCATAGCAAGGGGGTACAAAATTGTTAAAGAGTTCCCTATTATGAGGCACTTTACTGTTGAACTTAAGCCTTTGGGATAATGAAAAGAGCACTCCTTATATTTATCACTCTACTCTTTACCTGCAGCGCATTTGCTCAGGTTAAAGACTCTGCGGCAATAAGGGTTATATACAAATACAGGGCAAAAAACTATGCAGATAGAGAGGGGAGGAGCGAAGATCTTTTGTATTTAGACGCAGGAAGGAGTTACTCTGTATTCTACAGTTATCGAACCTTTTTATTGGATTCTGCAAAGGAGGCCCTCACTAAGAGAGGACTCTCTCCCGAAGAGGTCTTTCTTGGAACCAAAGGGATGAAGCAGGGGATACCTGAGAAGATAATTAAAAACTACGGCACCGGCAATATGAGCGTACTATCAAAGGTCCTGGTTCAGAAATATTATTACACAGACCGGATGGACTCTTTGGAGTGGACACTTACCAATGACACGCTATCCGTTGGCAGATATCTTTGTTACGGGGCTGTCTGTACTTTTAGAGGAAGAGAGTGGAGAGCTTGGTACACTCCCGATATCCCATCTATGGATGGCCCCTGGAAGCTGACAGGGCTACCCGGACTGATCCTTAAAGCAGAGGACTCTGCGAAAGAGTTTACTTTTGAAAGTATTGGGCTGGTACACCTTGTTCCCAAGGTGGAAATTGGTAATCCTCTTGATAGTAACAAGTCCGGATACATAGAGACAGATAGAAAAACATATCTGCAGATTAAGAGAAAAAGTATTGAGGATATCAAAGGCTCAATCACCTCGCAGGGGATGACTATACTTTCCGTAGTTGATGAGAACGGGGTTGAGAGCCAAATCCCCAAAAGAGTAATGAACTCCATAGAGTTACAATAGTCAAAAATGAGGAGCAGAATTTTTACCGTTATGATTACCGTTTCGGTAATAGTATTCTTATGCGGCACCGGTGCAGCACAGGAGGCTATTCAGACAACAATGGTTGCTGCTTCAACCCCTATTACGATCAAGGGTATAGTCATTAATATGGAATATGGCAAGGGGGTGCCCAATGCGAGGGTTACAATTAAGGATACAGTAACCTCCAGATTAATAGCATACACATTTACAGATGCAACGGGAGGCTTCTCTATTACTGTCACGAGCGCCCCTCCCTGGGTGTTGGATATCTCCTCGTTAGGCTACAAGCCATTTAAGCAGACCCTTAACAGTAATCCGGAAAAGGAGCTC
>CAYGOE010000050.1:0-14059 GCA_964351405.1 uncultured Muribaculaceae bacterium
TATACTCAGGCAAATAGTGTGCCGAAGCATAACCCTGCTGAGAACCAATAAATTCGGTTATCCTCTCCACCTCAACTGTATCTATGAATGCACACTGAACACGGGTTAGTTCACCACTCACAGAGATGAGCATATCGCCGCGGCCGACCAGCTGGTTGGCACCGGTTGACTCCAGAATTGTGCGTGAATCTATGTTGGAGATAACTCTAAAAGCGATACGGGCCGGGAAGTTAGCCTTAATAAGGCCGGTAATAATGTTTGTGGTGGGCCGCTGTGTCGCAATAACCAGGTGAATACCAATTGCGCGTGCAAGCTGTGCAAGACGAACTATCGGCTCCTCAATCTCACGACCGGCAGTCATAAGAAGATCTGCAAACTCATCTATAACCACCACAATAAAGTGCATAAACCTGTGCCCCTTGAGTGGGTTCAACCTGCGCGAGAGAAACTTCTCGTTGTACTCCTTAATTGTACGCACGTGAGCCAGTTTAAGCAGATCGTAACGGGAGTCCATCTCAATGGTAAGAGATTTGAGAGTATATACAACTTTTTGAGTATCAGTGATAATAGCATCGTCGCCATCCGGCAGTTTTGCCAAAAAGTGTCGCTCAATTTTTGAGTATAGAGAGAGCTCTACCTTCTTAGGGTCTATCAACACCAGCTTGAGCTCCGAAGGGTGTTTTGTATATAAGAGTGAAGTAATTATTGCGTTTAGACCAACAGATTTACCCTGCCCTGTAGCCCCCGCCACCAAAAGGTGAGGCATCTTTGCAAGGTCAAAACACATTGCCTCATTGGAGATTGTTCTCCCAATCACAATCGGGAGCTCAAACTTAGAGTTCCTGAACTTAATATCTTCCAACAGAGATTTCATTGGAACTATGCTGGGCTTGTCGTTTGCAACCTCAATTCCCACCGCATTTGTCCCGGGAATGGGGGCAATAATACGAACGCCGCGAGCAGCCAGTGAAAGAGCAATATCATCCTCCAAACGCTTGATTTGCGAAATTCGCACCCCGGCACTCGGAACAATCTCATAGAGAGTTACTGTAGGGCCGGTTCGTGCAAAGATTCGCTCAATAGAAATCTTGTAATCACTTAAAGTCTTAACAATCTTGCGATTATTCTTCTCCAACTCATCCTGCGGAACCTTGTAGATTTTATCTTTGTAGTCATCTAAAAGGCTCAATACAGGAACCTTGTAGTTAGGCAAATCCAGTCTTGGGTCAAACAGAGTCTCCAGAGTAGATTTTGGAATATCCTTAAGGAAATCCTCCTCCTCTACTCCACTATCCAAATCGTCATCTTCACCTATAAGCTCAAGCACATCGTCATCATCCTTAAAAGGGGACTTGGAGGCAACGCTATCACTCTGCTCAACTTCAAAAGGGACCTCCTTTATATACATCTCGGCAGGTGCAGATCCTTTTGCAGAGTCCGGCTCACTCTCTGCGCCATCAACAGATACAAAGCGGTCTACAGCATCTCCGGTATCATCTGCAACAATTTTAATTTTTTTGGGTTTTCTGTGGAAAATATATGAGATGGCACGCTCAATCCAAAGCACAACATTATAGTTGAGTAAAATGAGCCAGCCAATAAAAACAACACTTATAAGTGCGCCTGCTCCAATAGGGCCAGCCATCCCAACCAGCCACTCATTAACATAGTATCCGTACGAACCTCCAACACCATTGCCAAACCAGTCGTCAAACTTTGTGAAGCTGAACACAAAAGAGAATAGCAGTGACAATATAATGGCTCCGTAAAGAGTGAGGAAAAATATGCGAAGAAGTCTCACCCTCTTTATTTTAAGAGAGTAGACTGCAACAGCGGCAAAGAAGAATGGAATGATAAATGCGCCTAGGCCAAATAGCTTGGAAAGCAATAGGTTAGACCAGAAGAAGCCCAACTTTCCCGCTCCATTCTCTACAGGTACAATTGCGTTCCAGGCATCCGGCCTGGTAAGCAGAGACTGATCCTCTGCCCAGGTAAAGAGATATGAGAGCAGCGCCACCAGTGTGAAGACACTTAAGGCGGCAAAGAACAGGCCTGTGATTAGTTTTAAGGCTTCGCCCCCCTTAGGAGGAGGTGCGGTTTCGGCATTGGAACTCTTTTTTGCCATCTTGAAAAGGTTTTATTTTTAAAACTATATCCGCTCGATTTTTGCGCCGAGAGCGTTTAGGCGGCCATCAATATTTTGATACCCGCGATCTATCTGCTCAATATTCTCTATAACACTTGTCCCTTTTGCGCTCAATGCCGCAATAAGGAGGGCAATACCTGCACGGATATCTGGCGAAACCATACGGGTACCCCTCAGGCAAAACTCTCTGTTGTGGCCGATTATGGTGGCGCGGTGCGGGTCACAAAGAATTATCTGCGCACCCATATCAATAAGTTTATCTACAAAGAAGAGGCGACTTTCGAACATCTTTTGGTGAATGAGCACAGATCCCTTTGCCTGAGTAGCAACAACCAGAAATACAGAGAGCAAATCCGGAGTGAGTCCCGGCCAGGGAGCATCTGCAATGGTCATTATCGAGCCATCCAAAAAGCTTTCAATCTCGTAGTGCTCGTGAGCGGGAATGTAGATATCGTCTCCACATCTCTCAACTTTTATTCCCAGCCGGCGAAACTGGTCCGGAATTATACCAAGCTGGTCATAAGCCACATTCTTGATAGTTATCTCGCTGGCTGTCATTGCTGCAAGGCCGATAAAGCTACCCACCTCAATCATATCCGGCAAGATTGTATGCTCAGTTGAGCCGAGCGACTCTACACCCTCTATAGTAAGAAGATTTGAGCCGATTCCGGATATCTTCGCCCCCATCCTGTTGAGCATTTTGCACAACTGCTGCAGATATGGCTCGCAGGCGGCGTTATATATTGTTGTAGTGCCCTGTGCAAGCACAGCAGCCATTACAATGTTTGCTGTCCCTGTTACAGATGCCTCATCAAGAAGCATATAGCATCCTTTAAGTCTTTTTGTCGAGAGCTCAAACTGAGAACCCTCGTGTAGAAAATCCAGCTTGGCACCCAGCTTCTCCAACCCAATCAGGTGGGTATCAAGCCGCCTGCGGCCAATCTTATCGCCACCCGGTTTTGGCATAAATGCAAACCCAAAACGGGTGAGAAGCGGCCCAACCAACATCACTGACCCCCTAAGGGCAGCAGAGCTCTTTCCAAACTCCGGTGAACGAACAAAATCAAGATCTATGTTGGCCGCACAAAAAGCATACGAATGCGAAATGCAGGCAGATGTTGCCGGTGCGCCTGCAGATGCCGGTGCAGTCACACCGGTTACCCCCAGGTGATCCACCTTAACGCCAAGCCTGCCAAGCAGCTCTATAAGTTTATTAACATCAAGAATATCGGGAACGTTGTGAATTACAACCCTCTCTTTTGTAAGCAATACAGCAGAGAGAATCTGAAGAGCTTCATTTTTGGCCCCCTGCGGAGTCACTTCACCCTTAAGACGATGACCTCCCTCAACCTTGAATACAGCCATTATTTTCTTTTGTTAATTTTCTTTTTGTTATTCCTGAACCCACTCGGCCTGTGAGCATTGTCTTGCCTGTAGGCATTCTCTCTGTGAGCAGACTCTGCTCTGTATCCTCCTCCATCTATCCTGTGGCCGCCGTGTCCGATGTTGACCGGCCCCTGTGCAGCCATATATACAGGCAGATGAAAATCCTCCGGTACGGTGAGTTTGCCATCTGAAAGAACTCTTATATCTCTGAAAATAAGATCTTCTGTAACGCTCTCCTTATTCCAGATTAAATACTGCTGCCTCATATAGCCGGCAAGTACCTTAACCATATTTTCGCGAAGCTCGTCATCCTCCCTGGCAGATATCATATCTATCATATTCTGAATGTTCCTGCCATAGTGAGCAGCCTTTAAAGGGCTCTTATCCAGAGGTATCGGGCTAGGCCTTGTAGAGAAGGTCTCTTTAGTTGGGGTGGGATATGGAGAGTCAATGTCAATCTCGAAATCAGAAATTATCTGCACGTGATCCCAAAGCTTATGTTTGAAATCACTAAGATCTCTAAGCTGGGGGTTCAGAATTCCCATCACAGTCACAACCGCGCGAATCTGCTCGTTCCTCTTCTCCTTGTCGTCGATTTTGACAACGTAATCAATCATTTTCTGAACGTGCCTTCCATATTCGGGCATTATCAGCTTTGTTCTCTGAGTATTGTAATCCATTATATTATGTTTTTTTGAGAGAATCTCAAAGGGCGCATCAGGCCTGTTTTTTCTTATTTAACTCCAGCAAAGATACACAAATTTTAGCTCCCAACTCTTCCAGATAGAGTTTTGCAAATTTTTCACCAACTTCTATAACTTTACCGAAACGGTATTCAAATGGGCCACAAATTATCTCAACCTCATCTCCTTTGTAGATTATCTCCCGGTTCTCTGCCAGAACAAGAAACTCTTTGATTGCATCTATCTCTGCATCTCTAACCACAGCCGGCCTTCCCAAATAATAAACAATCCTGGAGACCCCGTAAATGAGAAGCAACTCCCTCAATTTATGATCTGTAGTATTCACAAAAATATAGGAGGAGAAGAGCGGAAGCTCCACCATCTTCATCCTGTCGCTCCACCTTCTTTTAACCCTGTGAATAGGCAGGTAGGTCTCAATGCCCATCTGCACCAACCTCTCTTCTACCCTCTTCTCTGCCCTTGCGGCAGTATATAAAACAAACCAAGCCATCTGCGTAATTCTAAACCCGAAACAGACCAAATAACATCTGCAACATCAGCGCAAATATAGAGAAAATAAAACTAATTCTATTATCTTTGCAGACGCACTTTAACAATCTGTAACACAAAAATAGATATGTATAATCAACTGGTTTCCAAGGATATAAAATTGGCTGTAGTTGGGCTGGGGTATGTTGGTCTCCCACTTGCGCTAGAATTTGCAAGGCACTTTTCTGTAATAGGCTATGACATAAAAGAGAAGAACCTCACAATGCTCCGTAACGCTGTAGACCCAAGCGGAGAGCTAAAAGCAGACTCTTTTAAAAACAGGGATATTCTTTATACATCAAAATTGTCAGATCTGGAAACAGCAAATTTCTTTATTGTGGCAGTGCCCACCCCAATCGACAAATACAACAAACCGGACCTACACCCGCTACTTTCGGCCACCACGGCCGTTGCTAAGGTGCTGCACAAGGGCGACTACGTCATTTACGAATCTACAGTCTACCCCGGATGTACCACAGAGGAGTGCGTTCCAATTCTGGAGAAGCTCTCCGGCCTAAAATATATGGAGGATTTTAAAGTGGGTTACTCTCCCGAGAGAATCAACCCCGGTGATGCCGAGCACTCGCTTCAAAATACAGTAAAAATAGTATCTGCCTGCGACGACACCTCCCTGGATGAGGTTGCAAAGATCTACGAGACAGTCGTAGCGGCCGGGGTTCACAGAGCGCCCGACATTCGGGTGGCAGAAGCAGCCAAGATTATCGAAAACACCCAAAGGGATGTTAACATCGCCCTGATGAACGAGCTCTCAATTATCTTCAACCGCCTGAGCATCAACACATACGACGTAATCAAAGCAGCCGGCACCAAATGGAACTTCGTGCAGTACACACCCGGCCTGGTAGGCGGGCACTGCATCGGCGTAGACCCCTACTATATGGTACATAAAGCTGCCGAGCTAAAATACCACCCTCAGATGATTGCCTCCGGCAGATTCGTCAACGACTCTATGGGCGGATACATCGCTAAACAGACAGTTAAGAAACTTCTGGCCAACGATATGCCAATGGAAAAAGCGAGAGTTTTAATAATGGGAATCACCTACAAAGAGAACGTATCAGATATCCGCAATTCAAAAGTGGCCGACATCGTAGCCGAACTCCTAAGCTACCGCGTTCTTGTAGACGTAGTTGACCCCAACGCAGACCCACACGCAGTCCAGGAGGAGTACAACATAACACTCGCACCGGCACCAACCCCAAAATACCACGCCGTCATAATCGCAGTACCCCACCGCGAATACCTCACCCTCACCGAAGCAGACCTGCAAAAACTACTCGTACCCAACGGACTCGTGGTGGACATCCGCGGCCTCTTCCGCACCAAAATCACCCACCTCCAATACTGGTCGTTGTAGAGAGAACCTTGCCAAGCATCGTGGGTCTTCGTTGTAAAACAGCGTTTTAGCTATTTTACGGATATGTTCATAGCTTTATATACATCACTTTTTAGCCAAATGCCCTTTGCAACCGCATATCCGCCTTACATAATCGTAATTCAGATTCGTCAAACGGGACAATTGCCTGAATGATGCCCTGGTATTCCGGAAAAGCTTTATAACAATCTCTTCCTGTTCTTCTTTGCTGATAGTAAAAAGGTTACGACCATTTAACTCTCTGTTCAACTCCTGACAAAGATCGCTGGTGGGCAGCGCCTCAAAAAAAATTCCATTTTCCATTCGCAGATGGGCAGGCGTCTTCTTTTTCACGGAATCTAATTTAACCTCATTCGGGTAGATCATTAGTGCCGGATTACTTCTGTCATATACCCTAATCGCTTCATCAAAAAGATCCTTAGAGCCAAAGTAGTTGTCTAACAGACTAGTATCTACATCTATAAACCTCTTCAATGGTGTCTTACCATTAAAATGAAACCCATACGAACTCCATTTGTAATCTGCAGCATTTAGGCAGATCTTTGCTTTAACCGGATTTTTAAGGATGTAAATCATACTGTCTATCGCCCACTCATTGGAAAATTTACAGGAACTATTAAATGGGGACTTGAACAATTTATCTGAAATCTCGTGTCTGAAATTGTACCACTCGACATAACTCATTATCAATGAGGTCATCATAGGAGAGAGCTTCTTTGTTTCTACTTGCAGATGCACGTGATTGTCCATTAATACAAACTCAAGCACCTTGCTGTCGTACTGTTTTGCAAATCGGTCGCAACGCTTTAGGAACTCAATTCTGTCAATATCATCGTAGAAAACTATCTTCTTATTATTGCCCCGCATATAGGAGTGGATATTTCCATCCTGAATTCTACCTGCAAATCTCCCCCACTTTCCCATCTCACATTTTTTTGAAATTTTACAATTAATGTCTGAGCAAAAATAATTAAGCAGCGAAAACTCACCAAGCCTAAAGTGACGATTTAACCGATTCTAAAAATTATTTATCTGATTCTAAGTACAGATTTTGAATGTATAGGATTAAAGGCTCAAAACAGATTGGTTAAGAGCTAAGGGTTCGAATTAGTTTGTTGAGAGTTTCGGCCCATTTAGCGGTTTTGGATAGATTGGTGGTGCGAACGCGAACTCTCTTTGCGAGTTCCTGCGTATTTGCAGATGAGGTTTTAATTTGGTCGGCAACTTCGCTGCCGATTTTTTCTACCAGAGCCCGCTCCTTTTTTCGCAGTGCTACAGATGCTTTTTCGAGATCTGCTTTATCTGTTTCTGATATCCCTTTTTGGAATCGCAACCCCTCTGCCACCACCAGAGCCTCCCGAATCTCTTTCAGCTCCTTTTTGTAATCTATATCTTTCTTCATAATTTTTATTTGATTAGGCACATTATAAATGAACAACTCTAAGATCATTTGCAAATTTCTGAAATATAAATAATTATCAAATGTACTAAATGCTAGCTTATTGAGATAATTTATAATAATTGAGATCATTACTATTTAATAGGAATCTATTAAATTTTTATCTAGTTAATAAGCATTTATTTTATAGGTATCTGTTTAATATGTATTTATTTAATTGTCATTGCTATTTAGTAGGGCCAATTTTTTGTGATTGCAAATATCTCTTTCCGGAGGGTTTTTACCTCTTTTTCAAAGTCCTGCAGCTCCCGGTAGAGCTCGTCTACTTTGCGTTTTTTGGTAAACTCCTCTGCAATCTTTTTGTGGGCTTTTGCCATTCTGTTTGCTGCAGATATGATCCCTCCCCTGATATATGTAAGCTTCTCGACTCTCTCTTTGAGTGCCAGGTACTCTTTGTCGTCGTTGTATGCAAGCGGAGATCTTGAGAGATTTGAATTGGCTGCGCCATAGCTCTTTAAATAGGAGATGTAGTTTTGCTCAAGACCCTGTTTCTCATTCTCTATGAGGGCAGTAACTGCGGGAGACTTTAGCACCTGTACCAAAGAGGCCACTACTGCAGATACCAATGTATCTCCCTCTTTTACAAAGCCTTTGACAGCTCTGGTTTGAGCCCTCCTAATTAAGAGTTGAGAGGAGTAGCCCACCAGACGACCGGCAGCCTTCCCTATACCCATCGGCAGAACGGCATCTGCAATCTCAAGCGAATTAAATTCCTTTACCAGAGAATCTACCGAGCGACCAAGCGAGCGAAACTCCCGACCGGCATCCTGCCATCGGGCGGCACCGGCGAGAACCCTGAGGGCGTTCTGGTATTTGCCCAGAATCTCCCAGGATAAGTTGGCTTTTTTTGCAAGCTGCAAATCCTTCATTTTGCCTGCATAAATTGCATTGATCTCCTCCACCCTAAGAGCGCCATCACTTAATGAAGCAGAAAAATAGAGCCCCCGTGCCGCCCGCAACCCAGCCATCTCCTCAAAAAACCCACCGGGGTATCTGCTTAAACTATCACCTGAGGCAGTAAAACTCTCCACTGCCTTCATCTGCCCCCGCGATAACAAAGCGCATCCCTGTAAAGCAGAAACCCCGGCCACAAGCGGGAGAAGAACAAGAATTGAAAAAAAATTCGTAAACCGACGCACCATAATAAAAGTATTAATAGTAAATAATGCACCCGCCGCTAATCTCACAAACAATTGCTATAAAGATAATTAATTTAATTGTTCTGCAAAAAAAAAGACCCCTGAAAGGGGCCTCTTTAAATGGATATGTTTACAAAACAATTACGCCTGAGCAACTACTTTTGGCAATACCGAAACGTAAGATTTGTTATCTGTCTTTTTGCGGAATGTAACCACTCCGTCGATGAGTGCATACAAAGTATGATCTTTACCCATTCCAACATTCAATCCCGGATTGTGAACTGTACCTCTCTGGCGAATGAGAATGTTTCCCGCTTTGGCGTGCTGTCCGCCAAATAATTTAACGCCTAATCTTTTACTGTGTGATTCGCGTCCGTTCCTCGAACTACCGACACCTTTTTTGTGAGCCATAATCTAAAAATTTTTCCGGGTTAAAAATTAAGCAATCTCTTCAATTTGAATCTGCGTAAGATATTGACGGTGACCGTTTTTCTTAGTGTATCCTTTACGGCGTTTCTTTTTGAAAACGATAACCTTATCTCCCTTGAGGTGAGTTAAAACTGTCGCTTTAACAGAGGCACCATCAATATAGGGAGTTCCGATTTTAACGGCTCCCTCATTGTCCATCAGAAGTACCTTTTCAAAACTGATTGAGGCTCCCTCTTCTGCTTTTAGACGGTGTACGAAGATCTTTCTGTCCTTCTCTACCTTAAATTGCTGTCCTGCAATATCTACAATTGCGTACATAAAATAATTTTTTAAAAATTACTGACTGCAAGCGGAAGTAATTAAACTCCTCTTATTCAATAGCTTGTCAATCTTCTGTTCAATAAATTTGGAAGGCAAATATATACAAAATATTTAAACCAGCAAAACTTTATTTATAAAACAGCAGAATCGTTAGAAATCAATAAAGCCCCACGATCCTTGGCAAGGTTAATTTTTTTTTCATATATTTGTTTCGGATATGGATTCACCATTTACGTACAACAAATTTGTTACAGGCTCTGACTTCGTTGGAAGACAATCGGAGCTCAACTTACTGGTTAACCTGGTGAGGCAGAAGCAGCACGTTGTTATTTATGAAACTCCAAAAAGTGGCAAGAAATCGCTTGTCCAGCAAGGCCTTATCAATCTGCGCAAAGAGGCATACAACTACACTGTGTGCAACATCAACCTGTTTAATGTCCGTACAAAAAGACATCTGCTTCAGAAGCTTTGCAATCTGCTGCTGGATGCATTCGCAACATCACCGGAAGAAAGGGAGCAGTTGAGAGATGATATCTGCCCGGAACTAAAGACATTTTTTGGGCAGGAGAAGGAGAAACAGCACGACCACTCATCTCCCGAGATTGACACAGACCCGGTTCCGGACATTATCACCGAGAAGATTCTTAACCTGCCGGAGTTACTGGCGGAGAGGTATTCGACCAACCCGGTTATATATATTGAGGAGTTTCAGGAGGTGCTTCTGCACGACGATTCGTATGAGACGCTCAAGATTCTGGAAAAGACCTGGAAACAGCAGGAGCGCACCACCTATATTATAACAGGCTCATTTGTAAACTCGATGAAGGAGATTTTTGAGGAGAAGAAGTTCTTCTACAACTTCGCCGAGAGAATCAAGCTGCTGCCACCGGACGAGAAGCAACTCACAGATTTTATTATCCGCAACTACCTAAAAGCGGGCAGGGTTGTATCTAAGGAGCTGGCTGTGCAGATGTACAACTTTACAGAGGGGCACCCGTGGTATTCTCAGCAACTTGGCGATATCTCATTTGCACTCACCCGCGGATACCTAACCGAACAGATCTTCCGCCAATCTTGCAGCTCCCTTATGGAGCTACACTCATACCGCTTCCAACTCATTACCAGCCGATTGAGCCGTTTTCAAATCAATTTCCTCAAAGCCATTATGGACGATGTCTCTCAACTGAGCGCGCTCGACACGATGAACCAATACGGCTTTAACTCATCTGCAAACGTAAAGAGACTAAAGGAGGCAGCTCAAAAGAAAGAGATTCTCACCGAAGAGCGCGGCAAATGGGAATTCCTCGACCCACTCTTCAAAACCTGGCTCCGCACAGTCTATTTTGAACTTTAAAATGTAAAACTTGTTCTATTCTGGAAGAAACAGGTTAATTCCGGAAGCAGCAGGTTATTTTTGGAATTGCAGATATTCAAATGGAGGCAAAAAAATCAAAAACAATACTTCTCGGGGTAACAGGGGCCAGTGGGCAGATTTATGCCCTTAAGGTTTTGCAAATAATTCAACAACTGCAAGATAGGCTCTCCGGAGCTGGTGCTCTCCAAGCCGCTTTACAGGCAGAATTACTCCGTAATGGTAATATTCATATAGAGGTTGTCTTCACAGATACCGCAAAAATTGTTTGGGAAGATGAACTCGGGCAACCGGTTCCCGGCGGCGCTCTGGACAACAACAGCTACTACCACCCATTCGCCTCCGGCTCTAACGCTGCAGATGTAATGATAATATTGCCCGCCACGATGGGCACCATAGGCCGAATCGCCTCCGGCGCTACCGCCGACCTACTCACCCGCGCCGCCGATGTGATGCTCAAAGAGCGCCGCCCACTTATTATCTGCCCACGCGAAACACCATTCAACCTGATTCATCTGCGCAACCTCACCACCCTTGCACAAGCCGGCGCCCTTATCGCACCAGCCTCGCCATCATTCTATACGCATCCTAAAGACCTCGATGCGCTCACTGAGACATTCGCCCGCAGGATTATAAATCTTGCCGGCGTAGATGTAGATTTACCAAAATTCTTGTAGTTATTGCACCTTATAGATAACGGCATTGATATTCATTCCGGCGCCGACAGACGCAAAGACGATTGTGTCGCCGGGGTTAATCAGGTGTTTTCCTTTATCATCTGCAGGTAAAGCGTTGTCTATGTGCAGATTTTCCAGGTGCAGATTCTCTTTCATAATCAGGTCGAAAAGAGTTGGAAGAGTTGCAACAGAGGAGTTGCCAAGCCAAGAGATGGACATAGGCATAACATCTGCAGGGGCCTCGGGAATACCATACAGGGCATAGAGGCGCTTGAGAATTGCGTCATCCATCTTGCCGTTAGCCTGGTGGATTAACACCTTGCTAATCTCATTGATATGGGTACCGCTTTTGTCCAAAGCTGCCTTAATGGCCATAGGAACAGTGTCCAGAGCATACTGGTAGAGGCGCCTCCCATTCATCTTTAGATAGAGATTATCTCCGGTAATCTCGTCAATCTTAAACGATTTGCCCATATGTAGCATATTCAGATATACCTGAGTATCTGACCTGGTTTTGTGTGCTATAATACCGATAGGCACTGCGCTCTCCTTACCCTCCATTATAACCGCCCCGGCACCATCTGCATACAACATACTGTCACGATCGTGAGGGTCCGAAATTCTCGAAAGAACATCTGCACCTATCACCAGAATCTTTTTTGCATCACCCGAGCGAATAAAATAATCTGCCTGAATAACTGCCTGCAACCAGCCGGGGCAACCAAAAGGCAAATCGTACGCAACAGCATCCGGGCTGGCTATGCCAAGTTTGTTCTTCACACGCGAAGCCAGAGCAGGGACAATATCTATGCGCCTATTGTCACTTTTTACATCTCCAAAATTGTGTGCAAATATTATATAATCAAGATCTTCCTTATCTATGCCCGCACTTTTGATTGCCTCCTCTGCCGCAAAAAAGGCGATATCGGAAGTAACCTGATCTTCCGTAACGTGACGCCTCTCGGCTATTGTGGTAATTTCCAGAAATTTATCAATAACCTCCTGGTTGGGTTTCTCCAGAGGTTTATCATAAGTATCATAGAATTCGTGCGCAAGAAAGTCTTCATTCTTAACACTTTTCGTAGGAATATAGCTCCCCGTCCCTGTAATAATACTGTAAATCATACCTTCGCTAAGTTTGTAGTTGATAAATGAAGTTTATTAACTGCAAATGTAAACAAAAAAAAAATTGTCCTAACAGTATCTTGTGTAAGTAACTGTAAATCTGCAATATAAAAATATCACTTTGCTAAAATCACAAAAACGCAATTTTCAAGTGTCTCATAATTAGACCGTTTCACAAAATGCTGTCAGTTGATTAGGGGTTCATTACAAAATCCTGCAATGTGACAGGTGTGATTACCTTAAATGTGCTTTCAGGATATGCCGTTGAGAACATCTGCGGCAAAGCACTCTTCTTATTATCTTTAAATTTAAATTCATAGGTGTGTAATGTGCCATCCATCTCCTCGATGTAGTCAATTTCTTGTTGGGAATGAGTTCTCCAAAAATAGGTATTGCAATAAAGTCCATTATAATCAATAAATTTTCTACGTTCCGATACTACAAAATTTTCCCAGAGTGCACCAACGTCACTCCTTAGAGCTAGCGGATTAAAATTATTGACAATTGCATTTCTTACACCATTATCATAAAAATATACCTTTTTGCTTTTTTTAAGTTCGTTTCTGATATTCCTGCTAAAAGAGTTGAGTCGAAAAACTACAAACACTTTCTCTAAAAGAACTAAGTATCGCTCAACAGTCTCCTTGTCTAACCCTAAAGATCTTCCAAGCTCATTGTAAGAGATCTCATTACCAATTTGCAAAGCCAAAGCCTTTAGCAAATTACTTAAACCATCGGGATTTCTAATATCTCTATAAGAGAATATATCTTTATATAAATAACTATTTGTCAATTCTTTAAGCAGCACAACAGAGTCTGCACTGTTATTAACAATATCCGGATAAAGGCCATATATCATCCTCTGCTCCAACAAACGGTTCTCTTCAATTGCAGATGTGTGGTTTACCATCTCGTTCACTGAAAAAGGATAAAGATGATACTCAAATTTCCTTCCCGTAAGAGGCTCATTAAATTTATTCCTTAGGTCAAATGCAGATGAACCTGTTGCAACAACCTGAACTCCCGGAATGTTATCAATAATGAGTTTGAGAGTTAAACCGATATTATTCACCTTTTGAGCTTCATCAATCAAAACAATCTTATTGTTGCCAATAATAGCCTTCAGTCTTGTTGATGATACATTCTCCAAAATCATTCGAATATCAGGCTCATCGCAATTAAGTGAAAGCACCTCATTTTGTTTATATCCCAAAACCAACTGACTCAACAAAGTTGTTTTCCCGACCTGTCTGGGCCCGGTAAGGATTATAACCTTTCCATTAAAAAAACGCCCCTTTACACTCCCAAAAATATCTCTTTGAATCATATCGAATATCTCTTTATATCATATTTACAAACTAAATTACAATACAAAAC
>CAYGOE010000051.1:0-13920 GCA_964351405.1 uncultured Muribaculaceae bacterium
CAAAGGGATGATATCTTTGAATTACAATTAATTACAAAAAACTCCCAAGGATGCGGTCTGCTGCGCAGGTGTTATTACTGCTGCGCAAGGTTTTACCGCTGCGAGAGTTTTATCTCAGAGTTGTAGTGCCAATTTGCTTAATATCAGGGAATTATTACATATAGCGTATTTGGTGTAAGTAGGTTAAAATCTGATGTTTGGCACTATAGCTCTGAGATGAATGCGGCCAAATCAGAATTGAGGTTGGAAACAAAAAATGACGACAAACACCTCGTTAGCTGTTGTTAATATGCGAGTTAAGCACGTGGGGAACTTTAGTTATCTGTTAGTGTTTTGTGAAAGTAGCTGTATAACAGGCTTATATGATTCTTGATTTGCTAAAATCCAATAATTGGGTTTTTCAACTGCCTCATAATTAGACCGTTTCACAGAATACTGCCAGTACAAAAAAGCTCCCTTATAATCCCATCGCTAAGAAAGAGCTTCTCCGGCGGGACTTTTAGTTTGCCACCGTGCTCCACCACATCTCCTCTCTTAATTAACACAGCAAGAGAGTTGTAGAACTCATCGGGGACTTTAAAGTGGGAATTTATATAGGCGATATCCATACCACCTAACCTTCTCAGGGAGAGCATTATATATTCGTTAAACCTATCTTTTGGGGAGATAATCTCCTCCCTGCTGCAGCCGGTCCCCTGCTCAATTGACTTAAGATAGGTATTTAGTGATGAGACATTCCAGAAGCGCCTCTCTCCGTCAAAGGAGTGCGCGCTTGGGCCGAACCCGAAATATGGGGTAAAGTCCCAGTAGGAGCTGTTGTGCCGGGACTCCCTGCCGGGCTTACAAAAACTTGAAATCTCGTATTGAACATATCCCGCTTCGGACAACATATTTTGCAAAAGCGCATACTGTTTAAAGGAGAGGGTATCCTTCATCTGCAGATACTCACCCTTTTTATATGAGGCGTGTAGTTTGGTGCCGGGCTCCACACTTAGTTGGTATGCAGATATATGCTCCGGCGATAGTTCGATTGCTCTGTTTATGTTCTCTCGCCACATCTGCATCGAGAGCCCCTCAAGCCCGAAGATAAGATCTATGCTGATGTTGCCGAAACCGGCGCTCCTGGCGGCGGTGAATGCAGCTACCGCCTCGGCAGATGTGTGGCGGCGATTCATCCATTTGAGGTGGCCGTCGTTGAAGGATTGGATTCCCATACTCAGGCGGTTGAAGCCGGCCTCCAAAAGGCCTTGCAGATATTGCTCGGTAATATCATCCGGGTTCACCTCAAGAGTCACCTCCCGGCCGTGGCTGCCCGGGTGGCCGGCGGCCCCTCCCAAGTTGGCCGGGTGGCTACCCGCCACCGGGTTACCCATATTGCCAACCAACTGGTTGCCCGGAACGCCAGCCCCCGAGTTGGCCGGGTGGCTGCCGGGCGCTTCCAGATTGCTCGGGTGGTTGGCCGGGTGGCTGCCGGGCGCCGGGCCGCCGGCGGCGCCCAAATTGTAGCCGGCGTAGATTGCCTGCAAAATTGACTGGAGGGCTGGTGGGGCCAAAAGTGAGGGGGTGCCGCCACCAAAGTAGATGGTGTTAACGGCATCCCCAAGTTTGTTGAAGTCGTTGGCACGCCGGTCAATTTCGGTTATGAGTGCTTTGGTGAAACTCTCCCGCTTACCCAACATCATTGTGGAGTAGAAGTCACAATAGATGCAGAATTGTGAACAGAAGGGAATATGTATGTAGATTCCGGCCAATTATCCCTCTGCCCCCTATCTCAGGAGAAGATCTGTGCTTCCCAGTTTACCCTCTTCGGTATAGATATCTACATTGTAGACACCCTTTACATAGGAGTGGCTGCTGGCAAAAAAGATGCAAACCTCAAGTTCACTTCCCTGATAATCTACCTCTCTCACAGCGGTGTAGATCATCTGCTCTCCTGCAGATGTAAATACCTGCTGCTGAGAATTTGTCATTAGAATTCCATCCGGCCCTTTAACCCGGATGTAGATTCTTCTTGGCCCTTTGACCGCGATCGAGTTCTCTACCAGGTTAAGACAGATCTTGAGCTTTGCCGTACGGCTGCTGCGGTCTGTATCTTTGTCCGATGAGTTGATTGCAGTCATCACAAAACCTCTCCCTTTGAGGACAGATCCAATCTCTACCTTCTTTGCATATTCGTCTGCAGTGGTTTGCAGATCATCATATTTGGCGAGGGTCTGTTTAACCTCATCTCTGGCCATTGCCACATCTTTGCGGAGGGTAATGTTGAGTGTGTTGAGTGAGTCTATCTGCATAATATAGCTCCTCATAATGCTCCGTAGTGTCCCGAGCTCCTTTTCGTAGTCCCGGATCTTTATCCTGTTTGTAGCCTCTGTCTTCTGAACCCTCTCTATCAACTGCTCAACCTTCTCTCTCTCCCTTGCAAGCTCTGCATTGAGGCTGTCGTTGTTGGTGTTCAGGCTCTGATAATCATCTCTCAGCTCATACATTGCAGATGTGAGCTGCTCTTTCTCTACTGTAAGTTCATTAATAATCCCGCTTCTGTCTACCCATATCCAGGCAAGCACAGCAGCAAGTATTACAGCCACTACAGCCATACCGATTACCAATCTCTTTAAGTTTTTTTCATTTCCCATATCTATATGTTTTTGACCCGTGAGTAGCTACAAAAATAGCAAAATTATCCCATATAGTGTAGATAATTTTTGTTAGCTTTGCGTGATAATACAATAATAACACTCATTTTAAGCACTCCCTGGCCAATGAAAAAACTAGTAGCTGGAATTGACATAGGTGGAACAAATACTGTTTTTGCCCTGTTAGATGAAGTAGGTTCGATACACGGTAGCGGTACATTTCCGACAGATCTTCACAAAGAGTTTGACGACTATATTGTGGCTCTTCGTGACGGAATTCAGGAGGTATCTTCAAAGCTGGACTACCCCCATAAGATTATGGGAATCGGTATCGGAGCCCCCAACGGCAACTACTATACCGGGTGCATAGACTCTGCAGCCAACCTTCGCTGGAAAGGCAATCTGCCTCTTGCAGAGAAGCTTAAGGTTCTGTTTGGAGGTATTCCGGTAGTGCTCACAAACGATGCCAATGCTGCCTCAATAGGTGAGATGATCTACGGAGGGGCTAAGGGGATGAAGAACTTTGTGGTTATAACTCTGGGAACCGGTTTGGGTAGCGGTTTTGTTGTAAATGGAGAGGTGATGTACGGGCACGACGGCTTTGCCGGAGAGTTCGGGCACATTGCCTACTGCAGAGGTGGCCGCCAGTGCGGATGTGGTCGCAAGGGCTGTCTGGAGACTTATGTTTCTGCTCCCGGGTTAAAGAGAAATGCGTTTGAACTTCTCTCCGCAGAGAACCACCCAAGTGTTCTACGAGATATCTCTTTTTCGCAGCTTACATCCAAAGAGGTTGCTGTAGCTGCTCAAAATGGAGATAAAATTGCAAATATGGCATTTGAGATGACAGGTAAGATCCTTGGAGAGTCCCTTGCAGATCTTGTTGCCATCACTGTTCCGGAGGCTATTTTTCTCTTTGGTGGTGTAGCCAAGGCGGGCAGTCTCATAATGGACCCTACAAAGAGAGCTTTCGAAGAGAATCTTCTCAGCCTGTGGAAAGGCAAAGTCAAATTGGTATTCTCATCTCTGGATGAGAACGATGCTGCGATTCTGGGTTCATCGGCTTTAGCGTGGAAGGAGTTAAACAGATAGAGTGCTCAACACATAAAGTGCTCAACACATAAAGTGCTCAACACATAAAGCGCTTTAAGGAGAAACATTTAAACAGAAACATTTAAACAGTTATAGTTATGAAATTCAATTTTCAGCAATACCTTACCAGAGTTATAAAGTACCTTATATATCTGGCTATTGTCTTTACCCTTGTGGTAGCAATCTTCTCACTCACCTCAGGCACAGGGTTCAGCTTCACAAACCTGTTCCGTGAAGGAACAGAGATTCAAATTATTGTATTCCTTCTTGCTATGTCAATCATCTATCCGTTTTTCGGATATGCAAAGAAGAAGGTCTATCTTAACAATAGCTATCTGGAAGATAAAGCTAAGATTGCAGATGTTTTTGAAAAAAGCCGTTTTTCGGTAGAATGTGAAGGAGCTACAACTACTACCTTCCGCCATAAATCGTTTGTGGTAAAAATGTTCCGTATGTTCGAAGATAGAATCGTTCTCGACTTCTCAGATAATCCAATTTCACTGGAGGGTCAGAGGAAAGATGTCTACCGTATTGCCAGAATGATTGAGTACGCTGTTAGAGACGACCGCAACGACGGGTAGTAACAACAACAAAATAGGCGGTTTGTAGAGTTGAATTCCTGCAGGGGCTTTATCTCTCAAATCGTTCCGAATCCCAATCCGGTTCTTTAAGAGCCCCCTCTTTTCTAAGACGGAAAGCGAGGTAAGTGATTTTCATCCCCATTGAGAGAAATTGAGATTCGTAGCGGGTCTTGACCGAGAGAAGTTCATCTGCCCGGCCGCTTCCGTAGATATCTTCATTTGCCTCAAGAAGCTCCAGATTGTTTTGCTTTACCAGCTCCAGAGTGTAGTTGTAGAGAAAAGGGCTGTCTGTCTTTAGGTGAATCACTCCGCCATCTTTGAGGAAACTGCGGTACCTCTGCAGGAATCCTGCAGAGGTCAGCCTCTTATTATCTCGTTTGATTTGTGGGTCCGGGAATGTAATCCATATCTCCGACACCTCGTCCCGGGCAAAAACTGCCTCAATAAACTCTATCCGGCACCTCACAAAAGCGGCATTGTCCATCTGCTCCTCGGTTGCAGTTTTTGCACCTCTCCACAGACGGGCTCCCTTGATATCTACTCCAATGAAGCTCTGGTGCGGGTATTTGCGTGCCAGTGCAATGGTGTACTCACCTCTGCCGCAACCAAGCTCCAGCACAATATCTCTTTGGTTTGCGAAGTGCTCTTTGTGCCACAAACCCTTTATTTTATAATCTGTACGAAAAACCTCCTCAAACTCCGGCTGATAGAGACAGCGGAAGCTCTTGTTCTCTTCAAATCTCTTTAACTTGTCTTTGCCCATAATAACTGTTGTGATTGTGCCCCTACATTTTTTTGATTAAAAGGCCAATAGCCCCGGTGGCACAACTATCCGGCTTTGAGGTGTCCCTTCGAATATAGAACCTCCATACGCCAGGCCGGGTAAATTTAATATTGTTCCTGTAGTTCCACTTCATATCTCTCCATCTGCCATTATCTACACCCAGGTAGGGGATTCGGTCCATTCTTACGGGAAGGGTTAGGGTATCTGAGTATCTCCCCTCCTCGGGCAGGATAATGTCCAGTATTACAAAGAGGTTCTCCCCCTTGTAGGTATCGGGGATCCTTGCGTAGATATCTATTGAGTAAAAAGAGAGAGTATCCTCTGCCAGGAATTTGGTTTTGTGTCTATGAGTAACAGGAAAGAGACCCACCTGTGAACAAGCGAGTATTAGTGTTAAAACCAGAGTGATTGTGGTAACCTTAATTGCTTTTTGGATCGGAGCCATTTCCCCCTCTTTTTCTGTTGTTTTTAAAATTTCTCCCCTTTCTGTTGTTGGACTGCCTGCTCTTCTCTGTGTTATTATCGTCAAACCTTGAGATACTATCCTCTCCAACAGCGCTCATAAACTCCGGAGATTTGGCATCTTTTCTAGGGTTGATATTAGAAACCTTTACCCCTCGTTTGTTAAGTTTAATAAACTCTCTAACTCTCTCTGCCGCTACAGGGAACATATTTGTCATACTGTTCTGCTCAAAAGAGAACCACATAATCCCCTTTAGGGTGTCTGTCTTAACAAGGTATGCTAGCCCATCATCTGTCTCTATAGGGCCTCTCACCTGAGGGATGTTGATATGGGCATCTATGTAGGCGGCGGCCTCGTAGTTGATACAACACTTGAGTTTACTGCACTGCCCTGCCAGCTTCTGAGGGTTAAGAGAGAGATCCTGGGTACGGGCCGCCTGGGTTGTGATAGATTGAAAATCTGACATATACCTTGAGCAGCAAAGCTCCTGGCCGCACACTCCAATACCCCCTATTAGCCCGGCCTCCTGCCTTGCCCCTATCTGCTTCATCTCTATTCTAATGTGAAACTCCTCTGCAAATACCCGTATAAGCTGGCGAAAGTCCACCCGCTCATCTGCAATGTAGTAGAAGATCGCTTTTGTGCCATCTCCCTGAAACTCGACATCGCCTATCTTCATATTGAGGTTAAGAGAAGCGGCCAGCTGGCGGGAGCGAATCATCGTCTTGTGCTCTCTGGCAATTGCCTCCTGCCACCGTTCTATGTCCAGCGATTTTGCTTTACGGAACACTTTCCGGAATTCGTAACTCTTGACATCTATGTTATTCCTTCGTAACTGAGGTAAAATTACCGGCCCGCAAAGGGTTACAATGCCCACGTCGTGGCCATTAACTGCCTCTACCACAACCACATCTCCAACCTGAAGTTGTTGCCCGGATGTGTTTTTAAAAACTAGTTTTCTTGTGTTTTTGAAACGAACCTCAAAGAGATCTCTGGTAACTTCGTCCGGGATATCTTTTAGCCAGTCGTAGACACTCAATTTGCAGCAACCCGGGTTAAAATCACACTTGAGCTCCCCTTCATCATTTCGGTAGGTGATGCTGCCCCTGTTACAATCATATTTTATATCTTTTGTATCCATAAGTTCTAAATTACAAAGATAGGAAAAAGCGGTTACTAAGGTCTGCAAAGATATACCTTGAGTTTACATTGCGGTCAATATCCTGCAGAGCTTTGTTTATTGTATCATAAGCCTTTGGATAGAAGCCGGGTTTAATTTTTGCTGCCCAGTAAGTTATATACTCTTTGCTGGAGTCCGGTGTGTTGGAGATATTTGCAGATCCAATATTTGTCATTAGAGAGCACCTCAGAAACTCGAGTGCATATTCGCAAAACTGCCGCTGGCTCTCTCTGCCTCTTAACGATAACTCCTCCCAAAATGAGATAACCTTTTTTAGATCTTTATTTGCACACCCCTCCAAAAGGGTTGCCAAATAAACATCATAGATGCTGCTGCTCTCGCTCTCATTTATCAATCTCCTGGCTTTGCTCAGGCTGCCACCGGAGATCTTTGTCCAAAAGCGAGCCTGCTCAATATCTGTATCATACTCCTCTACCAGCTCCCTTGAGAGAGATTCGCTCTCTATTGGAGGCAGGCGAAAGATTTGACATCTGGAGAGAACAGTCACAATTACATTCTCGGGAGATTCGCTCACCAGAAAGAGAAATGTCTCCGGCGGCGGCTCCTCTATAAGTTTTAAAAGTTTATTCGCCGCCTCCTGGTTCATCCTCTCCGGCAGCCATATTATCATAAACTTCTTACCCCCCTCAAAAGATCTCATACTCAACTTTCTCCCAATGAGAGCAGCCTCGTTCACCCCAATTATTCCGGATTTGTTCTCTATCCCTATCTTCTCATACCACTGCTGCTCTGTGAGGTAGGGGTCGGCAATGATTGCCTCCCGCCAGGCGGCTGCAAAGCTGTCGCTTACCGGCTTTTTATCTGCAGGAACTGCTTTGGTAGAGCTCACCGGCATTGCAAAGTGAAGGTCCGGGTGGATAAGTTTTTGAAACTTGTTGCAGGTGGGGCAGCTCCCACAGGAGTCACCATCACTTTTGTTGGGGCAACAGAGATACTGTGCAAATGCAATTGCCATTGGTAGGGCTCCAAAACCAGACTCCTCATAAAATAGCATAGCGTGGCTAACTCTCTCATCTACAGCCATCGCAATGAGCTGCTCCTTCAGTTTTTTCTGTCCTACTATTGCCGCAAATCGCATATCTCAATATTTACCCAAATATAACCATTTCACATCTATTGCAGTCAAATGCAACCCGGAATTTTCTCCCTCCATTTTCCAGCCATAAAGGCTCTTCATACCTAGTGCGGCTCCCCTCTTTGGGGCAGCTGTCCAGCTCAAATTTTATACAGTATTTGCAGCGCATAAGCTCTGCCTGCTCCGGAGGTGATATCTCAAATGCCTCCTCTGTAGATTTTGCACCCAGCTCCATATAGAGCTCCTTTGAGAGCGCGTTGGATATGTTGGCCCTGTAATCGAGGGCTTGCCCCTTTAATGGCCTGGCCTTGCGATATCTTGCCGGCTCGCCAGAATCACCTGCCGGCTCGCCAGAATCACCCGCCTGCTCACCAGAATCGCCCACCAACTTACCTGCCGGTTTGCCCGCCGGTTTGCCCACCGGTTCGCCTGCCGGCTTGCAAACCTCCATACTCTCCAGGTTTGCGGCAATCGCCCGCCGAATCTCGTTTAGCACAGATAAAGGAAAGAACAGATACTCCTCTGCAGTAAAGGATTTTACCTCAAATTTATATATTCCTGCCCTCTTTCCCAACTGCCGGGCTACGCTCTCCTGCGCCAGGGCGGGGTCTCGTGCCGGTTCAAATCTCTTCTTTATTTCCAGAGTGCTCTCACGGCCATCTTCACTCACAGCCTTCACTGTTGTTATCCCGTTTTTGCAGGTGATTGTCAAAAAGAGGCTTATCAACCTTTTGGGCATATTTGCAGCAAGCTCCTTCTCAAAGGTGTGGTTGTAGTTTCTGTATAGCAGCGAGCCCGGCGGGAGAGTAACCTGCTCGTTGGTTACAACCTCCCGAGACTCTGTAACACTGGCCCTTATCCCTATAACCTCTCCCGCAGGGGTTATTATGCACAGCCCATCTCCATTCTCTACCCTGTTAGAAGATATGTAGCGGAATGTGAGATTTCCCCTTCTATCTTTTGCCGTTGAGATTATCTTCCCGATATACTCCCCGGTAGATTTCGCACTCTCTCCGCTGCTCCACTCATCTCTTTGCCCCTCAATAAAGAGGTTGGTGTACCCCCTGTTGAATGTACTCTGTGGCCTGGGAGTGAAACCCCCGTAAAGTTTGCCAAAAGATGAGCTTGCGTAGGTTTGGTTCCCCTCAAGAAAGCTATCCATCACCCCTCGGTAATATCTCACCACATTTTTGATATAGGATACCCCTTTGAGTCGCCCCTCAATCTTGAAGGAGGTGACCCCGGCATTGGCCAGAGAGGGGATATAGCCGGCAAGGTTGAGGTCTTTGAGCGACAATATCGGTCTATCCTTAACTATCACCTTGCCTCTGTTATCTGTCAGGTTGTAGGATGAACGGCACATCTGCGCACACTCTCCTCTGTTTGAGGAGCGGCCGGTTACCCTGCTGCTAATATAGCACTGCCCGCTATAGCTAACGCATAATGCGCCGTGCACAAAGCTCTCCAGTTCTATGTTTGTACTTTTTCTTATTGCAGATATCTGCTCCAGAGAGAGCTCTCTCGCCAGGATTGCACGTTTGAACCCGAGCGACTCCATTAAGATAGCCTGCTCCACATCTCTTATGTTGGTCTGTGTAGATGCAAAGAGGGGAATTGGCGGCAGGGCGGCCTTGAGTAGGCCAAGATCCTGAATTATAAGTGCGTCACAACCGACTTCGTACGCCTGAGTTGCCAGCTTTACAGCACTCTCTATCTCATTGTCATAGAGGATGGTGTTGAGAACCATATAGACCTTTGCCCCATACCTGTGTGCATAACCCGCAAGTTTTTCAATATCTGGGAGGGGGTTTCCTGCTGCCTCCCTTGCTCCGTAAGAGGGTCCTGCAATATAGAGAGCATCGGCACCACAGTCAATTGCTGCAATGCCGATGTCTATGTTTTTTGCCGGGGCTAAAATCTCTAACTCCCTTAGTTGCACTTTAGTTGAGTTTTCACCTTGTACTCCGCAATCTGCTTGTAAGTAGGGTCTGTCAACAGTTGCTTGTAGTATCCGCAGGCTTTTGCGATGTTGTTTTTTGCTTCAAAGGCGACAGCAAGGTTATACAATGTGCTGTTTTTATCTTTCGCATTAGGGTCTGCTGCAAGGTATGCCTCCAGTGCCTCAATTGCCTCGTCATATTTCTTTAGCTGAACTCCGGCAAGACCTATAAGCTTATGCCCGTTTGGCGATTCGTTATACTCGTTTGCTTTCTTTGCGTTTGTAAACACCTCTGCCCAGTTCTTTGTCTTGGTCGCTGTAACAGATTTATTCAGGTAGATTACCGAAATTCTCTTAGGTGCATTCTCGTTATCTCCCAACTCAATCGCTTTTTCAAATGCGCTTATTGCTGCCGACTCATTGTTTAGTTTCTGCTCTGCCAAACCTGTATATAGATATGCACTGCTGTTAGTGGGTTGCAGTTCAATCACCTTTTTAAATCCTGAAACAGCCTCCGGAAGTTTATTAGCATTGAGGTCATTAGTTGCTTTAACCATAATAAGCTGAGGAATAAGCTCATTGGCCTCTTCTCCCACCTCTGCAACAGAGTTAGCTTTTGCTGATTCAATTGCGTTTTTAAGCTGAATCATTGAGTTGTCAATATCTCCCTTTGATGCAAGCTCCTTTCCGAAACGAAGGTGTATCTGTGGAATTATTGACTTGGCCTCTTTAACCAGAGCAGCTCCATCTTCGCCTCTATCTTCCGGCGTTAGAGCCTCAAGCATCTTCAAGGCTTTAGTGAATGAATCCAGTGCAACAACGTAGTTGCTCTCTCCCAGAGCCTTTGCTCCTGAGTTATACAAACCTGTGGCTGTTTCCAGATCCTGGCCGAAAGTAGTTGTAACTGAGAATAATGACAGCAAACAAACGGCTAAAAGTGTCTTGACTCTTTTCATATGGATATTATTTAATTATTATAAAATTTTAGTTTGCTAATTTGGCATTCTTGCAAAAATAACAAAAACTAATATATCAAGCAAGAAAAATAATTACATTTGTACCATCTTAAAAATCAAATCAAGTAAAAAATTTATGAAACGACTATTTCTAATTGTGGCATCACTTTTCGTCTATTTAGGCGCAATTGCGCAGATGCCACCGCAACTGCCGCTTGACCCTAAGGTTAAAAGTGGTAAACTGGAAAATGGATTAACCTACTTTATAATGAAAAATACCGAGCCTAAAGGTCAGGCGGAGTTCTTTATAGCTCAAAAGGTAGGAGCAATTCTGGAGAACGACAAACAGAGGGGACTTGCTCACTTTTTAGAGCATATGGCTTTCAATGGCACTAAAAACTTCCCGGATAACAAGGTTATCTCATACCTTGAGACCATCGGAGTAAAATTCGGTGCCAACCTCAATGCATATACAGCTGTAGATCAAACAGTTTATAATATCTCTGCAGTTCCTGTAAACAGGCAGGGTATTATTGACTCGTGTCTGCTAATCCTGCACGACTGGGCCTGCGCAATTAATCTTAACGAAAAAGATATAGATAAAGAGAGGGGCGTTATACGCGAAGAGCTTCGTACAAGAAGCAACGCTCAAATGAGGATGATTGAGGCTATTCTTCCGGAGATAATGCCGGGCAGCAAATATGCCCACAGGCTTCCCGGAGGTTTGGTTGAGGTTATAGATAACTTTACCTACAGCGAGCTTAGAGAGTACTACAAAAAGTGGTACCGTCCGGATCTTCAGGGAATCATTGTAGTTGGAGATATAGACCCCGAGGCAATCGAGAAGCAAGTTATCAAACTTTTCGGTGCAATACCAAAACCTGTTAATCCTGCTCCAAGAGAGATCTTTGAGGTTCCTAACACCAAAGAGCCACTCATCTCTATTGCAAGCGACGTTGAGGCCACATCAAGCAGCATTATGCTTATGTACAAACACGATGTTCTCCCAAAGGAGTTTCTTCCTACTGCAGTCTCTTTAGTATACGGCTATATGAACAGTATGGTTACAAGTATGCTAAATTCAAGACTTTCGGAGATTGCTCAAAAGGCAAACTCACCATACACAAATGCATCTTCAAGTTATGGTGACTTTATCACCGCAAACACCAAGAAAAGTTTCGGTATCTCTGCCGGAGCAAGAGATGGTGAGATGGAGAGCGCATTCAAGGCAATAGTAGAAGAGGCCGAGAGGGTTAAAAGGTATGGCTTTACAGCATCTGAGTATGAGAGAGCAAAGGCAAACTATAACAGCCGTCTTGAGCAGACCTACAAAGAGAGAGAGAAACTTAGCAGCGGATTCTACGTAGATCAGATTCTTAACCACTTCCTCACAGGAGAGGCAATGCCTGGTGTAGAGATGGAGTATACATTGATGCAGCAGATAATTCCATCAATTCCTATTGAGCAGATCAACACATACGCTATGTCGCTTCCTACCGAGGAGAACGTGGCTATTGCAGTAATGATGCCTAAGAAAGAGGGGTTGGCTATCCCTGCAAAAGAGGCTCTTTTGGATCTCTACAACAAAACCCGTGCGGGTCAGATTGAGGCGTACAAAGAGACAGTCTCAAACGAACCTCTCATCTCAAAAGCACCTGTTGCCGGCAAGATTGTATCTGAGGTGAATGATCCGATGAGCAACTCAATAGTGTGGACTCTCTCAAACGGCGCAACCGTTGTTATTAAGAAGACAGATTTCAAAGAGGATCAGATTCTATTTAATGCCAGCAGCCGTGGTGGTTTTTCACTGTTTGACATCAAGGATATCATCAACACCAAAGTTATTTCTGAAGTAGCCTCTGTTGGAGGGCTCGGTAACTTTAGTGCTACAGACTTGAAAAAAGTTCTTGCAGGTAAAAATGTATCTTTGCAAACATCAATAACTCTTACTACAGAAGCTCTTAACGGGAACAGTGCACCAAAAGATATCGAAACTTTTATGCAGCTTATTTACCTCAACTTCACTTCTTTAAGAAGCGATCCTGAGGCATATCAGGCACTATTGAGCAGAATGAGAGCCCAGCTCAAAAATGCTGCTGCAAACCCTATGACTGCTTTCCAGGACACTCTTCAGGCTACTCTTTACAATAACAGTCCATATGCAAAGAGACTATCTGTTGAGATGTTAGATCAGATAAATTACGAAAGAGCACTTGTGCTAGCAAAAAGCAGATTCGAGAATGCAGCCGATTTCACATTTGTTTTTGTCGGTAATGTAGATCCTGTAACTATACGCCCTCTGGTTGAGACATATATTGCCTCTCTACCCGGTAGCAAAGGGAAGAAAGAGGATTGGAAAAATGTTGGTATGGTTCCGGTAAAAGGGAAGGTTGTCAAACACTTCGACAGGGAGATGCAAACCCCTAAAGCAACAGTTTATACTATATTCAGCGGTAAAGCAGCCTATAGCGTAGTGAACATCATTATGTCAAGTATGACAAAACAGATTTTCGAACAGGTGTTTACCAGAACAATCCGTGAAGAGGAGCAAGGGACATACGGAGTGGGTGTTAATATGAGCCTCTCTACCTACCCTACAGATAACTTTACATTCCTATTCGGCTTTGACACAGATGTTGCCCTTAAAGAGAGACTTCTTGCAAGAGCTCACAAAGAGATTGCAACTATTTTACAAAACGGAGTAACTGTAGATGATTTCAATAAGGTGGTTGAATTTATGTCTAAGAACTATACTCAGAACCTTAGAGAGAACAGCTACTGGTTGAGTACAATTTCTAACAGATACCTTATCGGTAAAGATCTTCACACCACTTATGAGGCTGCCCTTAAGGCTATGACCCCTGCAAAACTTCACGAATATATTAAGAGCACACTATCTCAGGGTAACCAGTTTGAGATAATAATGAAGGGTTTCGCTCCGGAAAGTAAATAGTATTATGGCCGCTCCCACTATTGTAGAGATTGACAACACGCTTGTATCATCAGATATTTTTACCGAAAGGTTCTTTTGCGATATCACCCGGTGCCACGGAGCGTGTTGTATAATCGGAGACAGTGGTGCTCCTTTGGAAGATCACGAATGTGCTCTTATAGAGAAGGAGTATAATAAAATTTCTAAATATCTCAGGATTGAGGGGATCCGCTCCATCAAGGAGCAGGGTCCCTTTGTCCGTGATAT
>CAYGOE010000052.1:0-13784 GCA_964351405.1 uncultured Muribaculaceae bacterium
AAAATTAAAAGATCTCTTATGGATCTCTGACAGGAATAGGCTTGTCCTAAATAATGTTTAAAATTGCTCGGTTTTACGAGCTAAAATAAAATTTTAACTACTTATCTGTTTATAATATCCGTATAATGTTAAATATAAAAATTATTGATAGATGAAAAGCGTTTTAAAGCTGTCAATTAAATTGCATTTCGCCATTTTAACCGCAATAATTTCTGTACTGTTGATTATTGGAGGTCATTTATTCTATCGATATGAAAAACACAGAAACTACAGCCAAAAAGAGAAGCACCTTGCTTCCATTGCCAGTCTCAAATCAAATCAAATCCGGGAATGGTATCTAAACAAGATTACCGTTGTGCAGACTATAGTTGAAAATCCACTCCTTGTCGAAGCAGCCCGGAATAACACCAAGACAAATTCGCCTGCCATTAGCACCAGACTATCCGGACTTCTAAGACAAATAAGTTTTGAGCATAAAATTTATGATGTAATCTTGGTCTCAATAGATGGAAAGCTTATAGACTCTTCTATCGGGCAAGTAATTGAACTTGATTATTTTGAAAAGAAAAGTATCGAGGCGACAGTTAGTCAGGGACAAGCTGTTACAACCGATTTATTCAAATGCAAGCATTATGGCGAAGAAATGATTTTTATCTCCTTTGTTGCAGCCTTGCGGGACAATGAAAACAGGCCTTTTGCTGTATTAATCACAAGAATTGATCTGACTCAATTTTTTTATCCCTTAATTGAAAGCTGGCCTGTACCTAGCCAAACTGCCGAATCATATATCTTCAGGGTTGAAAATGATAGTGTTCTTTATTTAAATAATCTGAAACACAATGTCAACGCAGCATTAAGTCAGAAAATTGCACTTTCGCAAACGGATCAATCTACTGTAATGGCAGCCAAAGGGGTTGAGGGGATTGTAAGCGGCAAAGATTACAGAAACGTTGATGTGATGGCTTTTGTTGAAAAAATTAAAGATACACCTTGGTTTATTGTATCAAAAATTGACAAAAAAGAAATTATTTCAGAAACGCCACTGCTGTGGTATGTAGCGACTTTTGTGCTTGCAGTAATATTTTTGACAGCTTTAAGTGTCGGACTGCTTTACAAATTGCGCCAGTCATCGATTTACCGCGAACTTTTTCAAAAAGAAATAGAGATCTCGCACCTAAATAAAAAATTCAAAATTACGGTGGATAGTCTGGTATGTGGCATTATAATTACCGATTTGGAATACAAAATAAAATATTTGAATACTAGAGCAGAAGAGATGACAGGCTGGAGCAATTGTGAGGCCCGGGGAAGAATCCTTGGAGATGTCTATAGCGTGAAGATTGAAGAACCCGGAGAAAACAACAATAACATCCTTGAAAAAAAGATAATAAATGGAATTGTAAAGAAATTCGCCAGCAATACTCTGTTGGGTTCTAAAAATGGAAAGGAAATTCCGGTTATATATAGTGAGGTTCCTGTTTATGATGCTCAAGGATCAATGACAGAAATTGTAATTATTTTTCTGGAAGAGACTGAAATATGGACTCAGAACCGGCTTCTCAAGGAAAGCGAGAAAAACTTTCGTGAATTTTTCGAAAACGATATTACAGGCGATTATTCTGCAACTTCAGAGGGTAAGCTTTTAAGCTGCAATCCTGCATTTGCAGCACTATTGGGTTTTAGTTTTCCTGAAGAACTTATTGGAAGAAACATAAAGGAATTTTATAACGACCCGCGTGAAAGGGAGGGATTCCTGAAAGCCATTAATGAGTCTAAAATTCTGAAAGAGTATAATGTGATTTTAAAGCATATTAATGGCTCAAAACTATTCTGTAAGAAAAATGCTGTTGGCCAATTTGACGAATCTGGCGGTCTTGTTAAATATTTTGGCTATTTACAGGACATCACTGAACAAAAACATACGGAAGAAAAATTATTTCATAGGGAACAATTGCTTGCCTCAGTACTGGAAACCCAAGAAGAGCTGATTTGTAGATTTTTACCCGATACCACTCTAACATTTGTAAACAATGCTTACTTTAAACTTTTCGCGGTTGAAGAAGAGAAACTAATAGGGCGAAAATTTTTAGAACTTATACCCAAGCCGGAATGGGAGCATATTTTATCTAAACTAAAAAGGTTGCATTATGAAAATCCCCAAATAACCTATGAAAGCTTCGCATTCAAAGCCGATGGTTCTGTGATTACAATGGAATGGACAGATATCGCGATTTTTAATGAAGAAGGCAAAGTGACAGAGATTCAGGCAGTAGGGCGTGATATTACTGAAAAGAAAAAAACCGATAAAGAGTTGTTATTCCTTTTGAAAATGAATGAATTGTTGAGAAAGATCGCTGCAGATTTCATCAGCTTACCTTTACACGAAGCGGATTCATATATAGAAAGGTCTTTGGGAGAAATTGGGAAATTCATCAATGCCGACAGGGTTTACATATTTGATTACGACTGGCAATTACATACCTGTTCAATTACTTCTGAATGGTGTAAGGATGAGACTCAATCAAAAATTAAAGATTTACAAAATGTTTCATTAGATGACATTCCCCAATGGTGGAACCAGCACAAACAAGGACACCCATTAATAGTTGATGACTTTTTAGCCCTTGAAGAATCAGATGTTGCTCGGCAGACTCTTGAACATCAAAAAGTAAAAAGCCTGATTACAATACCAATAATGGATAAAGAGAATTGTTTGGGGTTTGTAGGGTTAGATTATGTGCAGAATTATTATAGACCTTCCAAAAGAGAGAAAGATGTGTTATTTGTATTTGCTGATGTTGTGACAAGTATCAATAGACAGACTAAAATAAATAAGGAGTTTATAAAAGCCAAAGAAAAAGCCGATCAGAGTGACAAATTGAAAACAGCCTTTATAAACAACATTTCTCACGAGATAAGAACCCCAATAAATGGTATACTAGGATTTGGCAAAATGATGGCTGAATCAAAATTTTCCGAAGAAGAACGCAGGGTGTTTTATGAACAAATAGAAAAATCGAGCTATCGTTTAATTAATACTGTAACCGATTATTTGGATATGGCCAGACTGGTTTCAAATACGATGAGAGCAAATAAGACAGAATTTGTTTTGGAATCTGTTTTTTTGGCGATTTCAGAGAAAACAAAAAAGTTGTGTGGTACTAAAAATTTAATATTCGAACTTGAAATACCGAGTCAAACAAAAGGATTAATTATGAATTCCGACCCTGAATTCCTACAAAAGATTTTTGAAAAACTGCTAGATAATGCAATTAAATTTACAAAAGAGGGAAGCATTGCCTTTGGCTATTTGCTCAAAACTGAACATATTGAGTTCTTTGTAAAGGACACCGGAATTGGAATAGATGACAATATGCAAGAATCTATTTTTGAAATATTCAGACAAGCAGACTCATCTATGACACGCAGTTATGAGGGAAGTGGCCTGGGATTAACCATCGCAAAGGGACTGGTAAAATTGCTAGGAGGGGAAATATTTATGGCCTCAGAAAAAGGGAAAGGATCAGTATTTACAATCTGTATTCCCTTAAACAACATTGGCAAGTCCATATCTATAAATACCATTGACGTATCTAAACCCAAAAGCTACAAAAAGCCGCTAGTATTAATCGCAGAAGATGATGAAATAAACTATGAATATCTCTCAGTTGTTATAAAATCAACAGGATATAACTATTTACGTGCTGCCAATGGAAAAGAAGCAGTAGATATTTGCAGACAGAATCCGGAAATCTCCATCATTTTAATGGATCTCAAAATGCCGGTGATGCAAGGAGATGAAGCAACAAAGCAAATTCGAGTATTAAGGCCTGAGCTGCCCATTATTGCAACAACTGCATACGCCCAGATAGGTGACAAACAAGCCTCTCTGGAAGCCGGTTGCAACGACTATATTGCAAAACCATTTAAAAAGGAAGAACTGCTGGCGCTAATCAATAAGTATGTCGGATAGCTTAATATATCAGACCAAAAAATAATGCATACGACTATAGCGGCAGAATATTTTATTGCCGAGCAAGTGTGGCTTTTTGCGTTTTTGCATTTAATCCTTAAATTTGGGTCTGCTAAATACTCTGCAATTCCCTTAATACCTGCATAATAAATGGTTAAACTCAATTTTCAAATGCGAATAAATCCTTATATTTACATCAAAAAATTTGCATCTGATGAGAAGATATCGTCCACAATAACAGCTTTCGATGAAGGAATTTTCATTACCATTCAAAGCAGATCTGGAGACAGAGAACCGCGGGGCACCCACGAAAGATGCTAAATTAGATTTGGGAGTAGATATTATCAAGCATCTGCTTAAATTAGATGATATCGGGGTTTTCGAGATGATATAGAAAAATCCATAAACGTAAGACCCGTAAGGAACGCACCCAAAGGAAACAGCTCTAAGGAAAGTTAGCACAAGACAAGAATGGATATAACCTGAACCTCATATGGCATACTAAGGTTTTATCGGTTCCATTTTTAAACCTCCTTTTGACAACTTGGTGAATTTGAAATATTTATTAACTAAACAGTTCTCTCCTTTTAGGCAATTTTTAATGCCTGTGATAATTATTCAGTAGACTCTAATTTGCTGTTAATAACGAATCCGCTTTAATATTGCCAACTATAAAATATGTAGTATATTTGAATTAGAAAAACAAAAATCAAGGTATGTGATGAGTGAAAGTGGTGAGAGGGGAAAGAAGGCGGAGGGTATTGCTCTTGAATTTCTAGAGGAGAAAGGGTTTGTTTTACTGGATAAAAACTGGAGGGCTGGACACAAGGAGCTTGATCTTGTTATGAAATGCTTTGACCGGAGTTCAGGGGAAGAGAGGCTGCACATAGTTGAGGTGAGATCGCTTTCGGAACCAAATTTGCAACTGCCCTTTGAGACGATCGACATAAAGAAACAGCGGGCTGTTATATCTGCAGCATCTGCCTATATATATAGAAACAAAATAATGTGCGAAACTCAATTCGACATTGTGTCGGTTTTGTTTGAAAAAGGTGGCAATGTTCGGATAGAGTATCTACCCGAAGCCTTCAACCCAAAATGGTAAAGAACTAATATTATTGCATATGGCAAACAATCATTACTGTATTATTATGGCCGGAGGTTCGGGAAGCCGCTTCTGGCCTGTTAGCAGAAGCCAGAAACCGAAACAGTTTCTCGACATTCTTGGTACAGGGAAAACCTTCATTCAGCAGACTTTTGAGAGGTTCGCCAAAATAGTACCACCTGAGAATATTCTGGTGGTAACCTCGAGCCTCTACAAAGATCTTGTGATGGAACAGCTGCCTCAAATTCTTCCGGAGCACGTGCTTTTGGAGCCCTACAGGAGAAATACCGCCCCTTGTATGGCATATGCAACTTATAAGTTGTTAAAGAAAAACCCAAATGCATCAGTAGTGGTTACCCCGGGTGATCACCTTATCTTTAACGATGAGATCTTCATCCAGACTATTGACAATGCTCTTAGGTTTACAGATAAAAATGATGTTCTAATTACGTTGGGAATAAAACCATACAGGGCAGAGACTGCCTATGGTTATATTCAGGCTAATAAATCAAAGCATATTAGTATAAATGGGAATGTAGCCTATAACGTAAAGACCTTCACCGAAAAACCAACAGCAGATTTGGCTGAGGTATTTGTGAACAGTGGGGAGTTTTTATGGAACTCAGGTATGTTTATAGCAAATCTTAAGACTCTTGTATCGGAGCTGGAGTTACACCAACCGGATATTGCACTTCTGTTTGGAGAGGGAGAGACTCTTTACTACACATCGGCAGAGGGGCTTTTTATAAATAAGGTTTATGAGGAGTGTAAGAGTATATCCATAGACTATGGGATAATGGAGAAGACAGAGAAAGCTATAGTATATCCTGTATCATTTGGTTGGTCAGATATCGGCACCTGGGAGTCACTCTATGGTTTAAACAAGAGAGACAAAGAGGGAAACTTTGTAAGGGTGTCGGAGAAGTTCCTGATGAATGTTACAAATTCAATCGTCTTTTCGGAGGGCGATAAAAAGGTAGTTGTAGCTGCAAATTTAGATAACTTTATGATAATCAACACAGAAGATCTGCTATTAATCTGCCCGAGGGATGAGTCTGTAATCAAAAGTATCTTTACAGACCTGCCATTGTCAAATCTGGGCAAATATCAGTAATTTAATTATATTTTATGACGGGGAAATTGGTAACAATTGATGTAAAATCTGAGATTGGGAAACTGGAGGCGGTTTTACTTCATACACCTGGTGCAGAGGTAGAGAATATGACACCTAGAAATGCACAACGTGCTCTATACAGTGATATTTTAAATCTATCTATTGCTCAAAAGGAGTACGAACAGGTTTCGGGAGTGCTCAATATGTTTTCAAAAACATATCAGATAAAAGATCTGTTGGTTAAACTTCTGGATAATCATACAGAGAGAGAGGCATTGATAGGTAAGATTTGTGTAAGTGAAGGGGTGACGGACTATTTTGAAGATTTGATGGATATGTCCTCTAAGAGCCTCTCTCAGGTTCTTATTGAAGGGTTACCGGCAAAGATAAACACCCTCTCTGCGTTTCTTAAAGACGACTATTACGCACTTCCGCCACTGTATAACTACTACTTTACAAGAGACGCATCCGTTACCATCGGCAACAGGGTTCTAATCTGCAAAATGGCTAGCAGCGTGAGGATGAGGGAGTCATTAATAAATGAGGCTATATTCCGCAAAAAGAGGGTCTTTGACTGCGAGCTGATTAACTCTCACGACTTTCAGCCGGGCAATAACGACATATATATGGAAGGGGGCGATATACTCATAGCCAGAGAGGATATTCTTCTGGTGGGGAACGGCCCGAGAACCAGCAGTCAGGGGATAGATATGCTCATCAACAGACTCTGCCGAACGGGATGCAAGGAGAGGGTGCACATAGTGGTACAGCAGCTGCCCGAAACTCCCGAGTCATTTATCCATCTGGATATGGCATTCACCCTGTTGGATACCCACACAGCGATGGTTTTTGAACCACTTATCCTAGGGGAGAACCAGTACCAGACAGTTCACATAACCATAGATAATGGTAAAGTATCCAAAATAAAATCGGTCTCCAACATCCCCTCAATCCTTAAAAAACTGGGTATGGAGGTGGAGCCTATTATCTGCGGAGGGAGTGCAGATGAGTGGAACCAGGAGAGGGAGCAGTGGCATAGCGGAGCAAACTTCTTTGCCCTGGAGCCGGGAAAGGTACTCTCTTACGCAAGAAATGTACACACACTAAACGAGCTCAATAAAAACGGCTTCGATATCTTCACAGCCTGGGATGTGATAAACGGGAAGAGCGATGTGAAAAAGAGCAAACAGTGTGTAATTACTATAGATGGATCTGAATTGCCTCGCGGAGGTGGCGGGCCAAGGTGTATGACTATGCCACTGAGGCGTGCTGCTGTAAAGTGGTAAACTATTTGGTAATAAGAAACTTAATATATATATAAGTTTCCTGATATCAGTAATCTAGAATAATCTCCAATAATAATTATATGAAAAAAGTGTTATCTCTGCTATCTATGTTGCTCTTTTGTGCTGCAACATATGCCAACGGCGTGGTATTCGCCTCAAGACCATCTCTCTCACCCAATGGTGAAACCATCTACTTCTCCTACGGTGGAGATATATATGCGGTTCCCACAGCGGGAGGAGTTGCCCTCAAGGTTGTCTCAATGGGCGGTAACGAATCGAGTCCAAAAGTATCTCCGGACGGCAAATATCTGGCCTTCTCATCAAACGACCAGGGAAACAACAATCTCTATATTGTGCCAGTTGCAGGTGGCGAGATAAAACAGCTCACATTCCACGATGCATCTGATGTACCGGTGGGTTGGTGTCCGCAATCTAAGAACATCTACTTTGAATCTAACAGATACAACACTATAAGCACCTACTCTGTATCTGCAGAGGGTGGTACCCCTGTAAGGCTCTTTTCTCACTACTTCAATACAATAGCAAATCTGACCCAAAACCCTGTAACCGGAGAGTTCTATTTTAATGAATCCAGTGAGAGTTATCGCTTTGCAACCAGAAAGGGCTACAGAGGAGATCACAACCCGGATATCAAATCCTGGAACCCGCTCACAAAAGAGTACAAAGAGCTTACAGCCTACAGAGGAAGAGATATCTGGCCAATGGCAGACTCGCGCGGCAACCTCTACTATGTATCTGATGAAAAAAACGGGGAGGCCAACATTGTAAGACATAGCGATAATAAATATCTAACCAATTTTAAAGAGTCACTGCAATATCCATCCATCAGCTTTGACGGAACTAAGATTGTCTTTATCAAGGGCTACAGAATAAATGTGCTTGACATTAAGTCGGGTAAAACTTCGTTACCCGATATTGAGCTTGCAGATAACAGAATCACCAACAAAAGTTCGATTCCGCTTGGCAGGCCGCAGAGCTACTCTCCATCTCCGGACGGCAAGAAGCTGGCATTCTCATTCCGGGGTCTGCTCTTTGTCTCGGATATCAAAGGGAGCTTTATTAAACAGCTGCCAACACCTCAAACTGAGAGGGTAGATGAGGTGCTTTGGTCTGCAGACAGCAAGAGCCTCTACTACACCAGGACAAACGGCGGTTGGACCGGAATCTACACACAAAAGGCAGACCTCTCCCAGGGCGAGTCTGCTGTATACACTCCGGAGTCCTCATTAAGGTCAATGACACCATCTGCAAAGAATGATAAAATTGCATTTTTAAACGGGGGCAAATCTGTAATGCTGCTGGATATCTCAACCAATAAGGTAACAGAGCTGTCTAAGCACGAATTCTGGGCCTTCCAGGGGTATGGGCTGAGCTTCTCTCACGACGGGAAATTTTTGACCTACACTGCGGTGAACCTTTTTGAGAGAGATGTATTCATCTACGATTTTAACGCGGCCAAGAGCATCAACATCACAAACTCTGCAAACTTTGAAAACGACCCTATCTTTTCGCCGGACGGCAAATATCTATATCTGCTCTCCAACCGTCTAAATGCTTCGTTCCCTCGGGGTGCCTCCACTCAGCTTTACAAGGTTGAGCTGGATAAAGTGGTGGCTCCGTTTGAGGCAGATGAGTATGACAAGCTTTTTGGGGCTAAAGGGGCCAAAAGGGACTCCTCGGTGGTGCTGCTTCTGGAGAACATCCAGAGAAGGTACCGGAGCGTTGTTGGCAGAGGCGAGCAAAATACTCCGTTTATAGTCTCCGGGGGGGAGAAGAGTTACCTGCTTTTTAACTCAAATCACGAGGGCGATTGGGCTTGCTATGTTCAGGAGCTTAAGGAGTGGGATCAGAAGCCTCCCCAGAAGCTTAAAGGTGTTGGGAGCGTAAGCTCCTTCAAGGGGACAGGTAAGGAGCTCTTTGCAATGGACCGGGAGGCAATATATAAAATAGACCCGGCAGGGGCAGGGGCAACCAAGATAGAGCTCAAACACACTTTTGATAAGAGCAATATGGACGAGTACCGGCAGATGTTTTTTGAGGTTTGGGCCTCGCTGGAGCAGAACTTCTACGATGTAAAATATCACGGAGTAGATTGGCGGGCAAAGAGAGATTACTACCTCACTTTCCTGCCCTATGTTAACAACAGAGATAACCTTCGGACCCTTTTGAACGATATGCTCAACGAACTTAACTCTTCGCATATGGGCTTTAGCTCTGCCGGCAAAGAGGAGGAGACTTTAACAAGGTATGTCACTGCAGCAACGGGGCTAATCTTCTCCAACGAGCAGCCATATACTCTCGATAGAGTGGTATCGGGCTCCCGTGCAGATTATTCGGGCAACCCGCTTATGGGTGGAGACCGTCTTGTGGCAGTTAATGGCGTAAGAGTTAATGAACAGGTTAACAGGGAGTTCTATTTTACATCTGCAACCCTTCCAAAGGAGATAATTTTAAAATTTGCAAGAGCGGGAGTTGAATTTGATGTTAAGCTTCACACTATGGGCACCTCAGATTTGAGATCACTCCTCTACTCCGAGTGGGAGGATTGGAACAGGGCCAAAGTTACATCAATGAGTAAGGGCAAAATTGCCTATGTTCATATGAGAGATATGTCTCCGGAATCTTTGGAGAGGTTTATTATAGAGATGAATACAGACGCTGTTCACAAAGATGCTCTCATTCTGGACCTTCGTTTTAACAATGGAGGCAATGTCCACAGAGAGGTGATAGACTTCCTTAACCAGAGAGAACACTTCCGCTGGAGCCACCGCGACAACCCCAAAGTTTCACACCCTAATGTGATCCCGGCAAACAAACCAATAGTTGTCTTGATAAATGAAAGGAGCCTGAGTGATGCCGAGGTTACCTCAAACGGCATCAAGGCGCTCAAGATGGCAAAACTAATTGGCACAGAGACCTATCGCTGGATAATCTTCACCTCAGGCGCCCGCCTGGTAGACGGCTCCTCTGTGAGACTCCCTGCCTGGGGATGCTACACCCTGGACGGCAAAGACCTCGAATTCGAGGGGGTTGCACCCGACATCTACATCCGCAACACCTTCAAAGACCGACTCGAATCAAAAGACCCCCAACTCGAAAAAGCTATTGAAGAGCTGCTCGCGGGGTTATAAAAACCTTCTCGCAACAGGCAAGTCCACTCTCATCCGCTCTCAGGCTCGCTCCTTTTATTATACAGCCTGTTTGGAGAATTTACCTTCCCGACTTGACCACTACGAAGTTTTTAGCGGGGTTAGTTTACGAGAAATTATTACCTTTGCGGGCTGGGAGTTACCGGGAATTAAGATCTGCCCATATAGTAAATAATAAGAGATGAAAGAGAAAATAGAGAGGCTGCTTGCCGAAATTGAGGAGCTTAAGGCTCAAAAGGAACAGGAGATAGAGGAGATTAGAGTAAAATTGTTGGGAAAAAAAGGCTCTGTTACTCAGCTTTTTGACGAATTTCGTGATGTTCTTCCGGAGCAGAAGCGTGAGTTGGGTCAGGTTTTGAACAAACTGAAAGTGGCGGCTAATCAAAAGATTGAAGAGCTCAAATCATTTTTGGAGGAGAACCAACAGCCCTCGGACTCAAAATATGATCTTACAAAACCGGGAGACCTTGTGGAGCTCGGTGGCAGACACCCCATATCTATTACCAGAGACGAGATTCTCTCAATTTTCAATAAGTTCGGATACGTTCTTGCAGAGGGGCCGGAGATTGAGGATGACTGGCACGTATTTGGGGCACTCAACTTCCCGCCCGAGCATCCGGCCAGAGATATGCAGGATACCTTTTTTATCTCCGGCGGCGACAACCCTGTCCTTTTGCGCACTCACACCAGCTCGGTTCAGGTGAGAGCAATGGAGAAGATGAAGCTCCCCATCAGAATAGTATGCCCGGGAAGAGTTTTCCGTAACGAAGCGATATCTGCACGCGCCCACTGCATCTTTCACCAGGTAGAGGGGCTATATATAGATAAAAAGGTATCATTTGCAGATCTTAAACAGGCGGTTCTGCTTTTCGTGCGCGAAATGTTCGGCGAAGATGCCCAGATTCGCCTTCGCCCATCCTACTTCCCTTTCACCGAGCCGAGCGCCGAGGTGGACGTAAGTTGTAACATCTGCAAAGGCAAAGGGTGCAACATCTGCAAAGGAACCGGCTGGCTGGAGATTATGGGTTGCGGAATGGTAGACCCCAATGTTTTGGAAGCTAACGGTATTGACAGCAAAGTTTACACCGGCTTCGCTTTCGGGATGGGCATCGAACGCATCGCGATGCTAAAGTGGCAGGTGAAAGACCTTCGCCACTACTTCGAAAACGACATCCGTTTCCTCAAAGAGTTTGAAACCGTTATCTAGAATATTGAGCAATTACTTTGGAATAATTATAGATCGCAACTCAACTATATTGAGCCATCAGACCGGAACAATTAACCCCGCGACCTTAATGTGTAAGCTGTAAGATATTGACAACCTTGTTTTGGATCGAATTTTTTAAAACGTTTTTGATGTAAATTTTGGAGCTTGTGAAATTTTTATTACTTTTGCTGTCCCAAATGCGGAAATAGCTCAGTTGGTAGAGCATAACCTTGCCAAGGTTAGGGTCGCGAGTTCGAGTCTCGTTTTCCGCTCTTCAAAATACCTCTCCGCTCAATGGAGAGGTATTTTTGGATTAAGTTGATTGAAATGCTCGGGTGGTGGAATAGGTAGACACGCAGGACTTAAAATCCTGTGGGCAGAAATGCCCGTACGGGTTCGATTCCCGTCCCGAGTACTTTTTCAACTGTTAGTGTTTTGTGAAAACGCTTGGCCTTCAATGAGATAAAATAGCATACATTCATATATCAGAATCTTGGTTTTCTAACTCGCACAATAATAGCGAGTTCCACAAAACACTAACAGATCAAAATTCTTTTAACCTCCTCGAAACTCTCGTGCATAAGTGAAGCTATATGCCAGCAGGATGCGCCTGTTTCTTTTCTAATTTTTATAATCAAAGAGTTACGCTCGGTCTTTGTCAGTTCAAATATATTTTTTCCACATAATATAAGATTCAAATACTCCATTATATTTATATAAGATTCTTTTGGCCAAAAATCCTTCCCTTTTTTTCTAATTTTAGCTATATCTGCATTATAGCCATTTAATGATCGTTCAAAATCCTCTTTTGATTCAAAAATGGACTCAATAAATGCTGTGTCAATCTCAATGTTTTTTTGAAGCGCATTGCTTTTGTTAAAATAACTGTGAAAAGAACTCCATTTGTACTCTCTAGGATCTTTGCAGATGTTGGCCCTTATAGGATTGCTCAAAATATACATTATGCTTTCAACAATATCTTTATCTGAATATTTATTCGCGCTTCCAAAAGGCGTTTTAAAAAGTTTATCCGATATTCCATTTTTCTTATTGTACCAATGAACAAATCCCACGAGTAGCGAATTCATAAATTTTGTAAGGTGTTCTGTAATAAGTAGTAAGTGTACGTGGTTGTCCATTATTACGAAAGCCAGGATTCTGCTTCCATATTTGAGTGAAGTTGAATTGCACCTCTTTAAGAATTCAGCTCTCTCTGCCTCGTCATAAAAAACCGTTTTCTTTCCATTACCCCTTAAGTAAACGTGAAAACAACCAGATTGAATACGCTTTTTGCTCTGTGAGTCTTTTTTTGATTTACTCTTTCCCCTCTTTTCCATAAGATCTGTCATTAAAATTTAATTACTCTTTATCATTAGTGTCCACTATAAATTTTAGTTAGCCAAATTTTAATAAAAATAGTGCAGATTAACAGTGTGTTAGGATATTATTATAGATCAGTTTTTAAATTTAAAATTTCAAATCGTGGACATACCTTCACTCTCTGATCTCACATCCTATCAAATTTTTACAAGAATAAATTTATATTTTAGTGGACATTAGTGACTCTTTATTATAAATTTGATAAATTATGCAAACAAATTTTTCGGATACCCCTCTTTTGGGTGTCCGACATATGTTGCATATAATCCTGGTCATTGCAAAAATATATACTGTTCAATTAGAAATAGGTTGGGATTAGGTAATTTTTAATTAAAATCAGACATTTCAATCGAAAAAGTTTAACTTTGCATCTGCCAGTATTTTGAGAAAACAGCTGGTAAACAATAAGTTGAAAAATTGAAAAATCTATAAATTAGAATTTCAAATTTCTAAGCATCAATTAATAAATTAGTTACACAAAATACTAACAGTTATCTAAAGTTCCCCACGTGCTTAACTCGCATATTAACAACAGCTAACGAGGTGTTT
>CAYGOE010000053.1:0-13738 GCA_964351405.1 uncultured Muribaculaceae bacterium
TCCAGTATGTTACTGGATGAACAGTAAACACACAACCTCTTTGACATTAGACTTAATCTCTTTTAAAAGAGTAGTGCAACAGAGAGTTGAAATCCCTGAATTTTTGCATTCTTTAATGTTGTTCCGTTGATTGGAGTTGAGGTTGCATCCTGAAGTTTACCCATTGACCAGTTATACTTACCGGTAATTTGAAGCTTCCAGATATCTACCCCTACACCAAGGCCGTAGCCGTAGTCCAACCTGTTGAGGTTATCCCACTCTGCATCTTCCAGCATATCACCTTTGCCAATGGCATAAGAGATATATGGGCTAACCATAATGAATGGTCGAAATAGAAGTAGATCTAGACCAACCTGCACATTTATAGGAAGTTGAAGATAGTCCAGATAAAAACTATTGGCCGGGACATCCGGGTTCTCTACCCCTTTCCTTACAAAAAGCAGCTCGGGCTGAAGTCCAAGCCCGATAATAGGAACCTTGGTCTGTATAAGAACTCCGAAATGATAACCTGTCTGGTTACTCCACGTGTCATTCACACTACCCGAAATATCCTTGTACGAATTGAAATTCAACCCGCCTTTTACACCAAACTTCGCCTGTGAAAAAGCAGAAGCGGAGACTAAAAGCATAAGGATTACAATAGTTGTAATTTTTTTCATAATACTCTACATTAGTTCATTAATTTTGGCTACAATAGCCCCTTTAGTGGTGGATCCTACAATTTTATCTTTCAGCTCTCCGTTCTTAAAAAACAGAAGAGTAGGGATATTGCGGATACCATACTTTAAGGGCACACTCTCACTTGAGTCAACGTCGCACTTAGCAATTATGGCTTTGCCTTCATATTCCTTCGCAAGCTCATCAATAATAGGAGCAATCATACGACAAGGTCCACACCAGGTTGCCCAAAAATCTATTACTACAGGTTTGTCCGATTTGAGTACTATCTCATTAAAATTTGAGTCATTAACTGCTATTGCCATTTTGGAATTATTTTAAATTAAACATTTGTGACTGCTAAATTAATATGTTTTTTTTGAAAAACCTATTTGATTGTCACATCATATAGGTTTATCATATTTAAAAAACTTACACAACAGAGTCTGCCTCCCAAACAAAAGCCCTCAGCCCCTGCTCTTGTGCCTGGTCGTTTGCACTGTGCAATCTCTCTATCAAAGCTCCCGACTGGCTATCTTCTACAACGGCTAGTGTTGCCATATTTTTAGCTGGCCAGGCGTGGGTTCCATAGTGAGGCTCACCCTTTTTGGTGCCTCTGCCCTGAACATCGGTCCATTTGGTAAACCCTCTGACAGAGAGTTCGTCCAGAATATTCATAACTACAGTCGAGTGTGATTGGTTATATATAATCATTATTGCTTTCATAATCTTCTTTTTATCCGTTTAGTTTGGCGTGTGACCTTCTCTTTCTCTTGATATCACCTGCGTGGAAGGAGGTATAAACCGTTGGAATTACCACAAGGGTTAGGATTGTAGAGAGTGTTAAACCTCCAATGATTGAGATACCCATCGGCTGCCATATCTCGGACCCCTCACCTATACCTATTGCCATTGGCAACATACCCAGGATTGTTGTAATTGTTGTCATAAGGACAGGGCGCAAACGAGAGCGTCCTCCCGAAACCACAGAGCGCATTACGCTCATTCCTCTCTCTTTGTTGAGGTTAATGTAGTCTATGAGCACAATTCCGTTTTTCACCACAATACCCACAAGCATTACAGCTCCAATAAGAGCAATGAGGCTGAGAGAGGTCCCTGTAAGCCAAAGAGCTACAAACACTCCTGTAAAAGCAAATGGTAATGAGAACATTATTATGAATGGATCCCGGAAGGATTCAAACTGAGCCGCCATAACAATATAGGTCAACATCACTACCAGGAGCAAAAGTGTGAGCATATCTGCAAATGAGTCTTGCTGCTCTTCGTATGAACCCGAAAGCTCAACGGCTATGTTTGCCGGAAGGGCTATTTTATCTACCTCGGCTGTAACCTCGTTTGCAATATCTCCCAAAGCTCTTTTGTAGATAGAGCCGGTAACCTTTATTACCCGCTCTCTGTCCAGGCGCTCAATTGAAGGGGGTGCAAAATCTTCATACACAACACCAACCTCGCTCAAACGCACGCTCTTCCCGGTATTGTTATATAGCAGTATCTCGTTGATGTTGTCTATGTTGGCTCTGTGGCTGAGGTCGTTTCTAACAACTATATCATACTCCTCTCCATCCTCTCTGAATCTGGTTGTAATAATCCCGTTGATCCTGTTCCTTACTACATTTGCTGCAGATGTAAGGTTGATCCCGTTCATAGCCAGCTTTGTCCTGTCGAACTCAACTCTCAACTGTGGCATAAAGTCTTCTCTGCTCAGTTTAACATCCCTCAGTCCGGGAGTTTTTCGCATAATCTCCGCTACCTGCTCTGCAACATCAGCTGCATCATCCATATTGTAACCCAGTACATTCAACTCCAGGCCGGATCCTCCTGTTCCCATACCGGGGTTCGAGCCCCCGGGGATTACCTCAAAGCGGTACAGTTCAGGAATTACCTTAAGCTCCTCTCTTATTAGATCAGATATCTCAAAGATATCCCTCTCTCTCTCTCCTGCCTTGCTTAACCTTGCTGTGTAGGTTATAAGGTGAGAGCCGGAGCTGTTAAGAGACATAAAGATATTAGATCCGTCGGACTGCCCCATTGATGTCTGGAGAACCTCAATCTCCGGATATCTCTCTTTCCACTGTTTATATAGATATTCGTTAAGGGTCCTCGCCTGCTCTACTCTGGTTCCCACAGGAAGCTCCACTTTTATTGATATCTGTGCATTATCTGAGGTTGGGAAAAAGTCTGTCCCCACCTTGGTAAGCAGCATTATACTGGATAAAAAGAGTGCCAATGAGGCAATTAAAACAAGTTTCCGGTGAGATACTGCCCAACGTAATAGCCCAGCATACCACTCATCCAGTGAGTCAAGCCCTCTCTCAATAGGAGAGTATAGGTACATAAACGTTTTGCTTCTCTTAGGGTCCTTCCTGAGCATCCTGGAACTGAGCATTGGGGTTAGAGTGAGTGCCGCAACAGTAGATACTGTAATGATTATGGTTACAATCCAGCCAAGTTGCTTAAACATTATTCCGGCAAGACCGGTTACCATAGTAAGCGGGAAGAATACCGCGACAATTGTAAGTGTAGATGCCACAACGGCCACTGCAACCTCGTTGGTCGCATAGATTGCCGCATCTTTTGGCTTGCTCCCCTTCTCTATGTGCGACGTTATATTCTCCAGAACCACAATCGCATCATCTACCACCATCCCTATGGCAATAGAGAGCGAACTCAGTGATATGATATTGAGGGTGTTTCCGGTAATCATCAGGTAGATGAATGCTGCAATGAGCGATACCGGAATGGTAAGAATAATTATAAATGTTGCCCTCCATCTCCCCAGGAAGAAGAGAACCACAATCATCACAAATAGACCTGCAAGGAGCACTGTCTCTGTGAGAGAGTTTATGCTGCTCTTGATAAAATCCGACGTATCCAGAACCATCTCCAGCTGCACGTCGGCCGGGAGGGCTGCTTTAATTGCAGGTAGCTCCTTATTTATTCTGTCTACAATCTCTACTACATTTGAGCCGGACTGTTTTTGTATAACAATCATTGCACTACGCTCTCCATTGGTAAGCACCTCTGTAGCACGCTCTTTAAGGGTATCTTTTACAGTTGCAACATCTTTAATATAGATGTTCCTGCCTAAAAAGCTGCCCACAATAATATCCCCGATCTGGTCGCTGCTCTTGAGTTCGCCATCTACCCGAACCGAGAATGTCTCGGAGCCTATATCTATATTTCCTGCAGGCATATTGCGGTTCTCCATTGCAAGGAGTGCAGATATCTGCTCTATAGATAGTTTGTAGGCCTCCATCTTTTTCGGGTCTACCCTAACCTGAATCTCTCTTTGTGGTGCTCCCGAAATGGATACCGAGGCAACTCCGTTTATTCTGTTGATTGGGTTTGCAACCTTATCCTCCAGAATCTTATATAGACCCTGCTCGTTTTGTGATGTCCTTGCGCTCATAAATGCAACCGGCATCATAGATGAGTTGAACTTAAGAACTACCGGGGTCTCTGTATCTTCCGGGAGGAAGTTCCGCTGCATATCCAGTACTGTCCGGATATCATTTACAGCCTCATCCATATCTGTCCCATATTCAAACTCAATTGTTATGAGGGAGATATTATCTTTTGATGTAGATGAGATCCGCTTGAGATCCGACACTGTACTTAGTGACATCTCCAATCTCTTGGTAACATTCTGCTCAATATCGGTTGCACTTGCTCCCGAATATGTGGTCATTATTGTTACCGCATTCAGCTCAATTTCGGGGTAGAGGTCTACGGAGAGTCTCGTAAAGGAGAAGAGACCAAAGACCACAATCCCGATAAAAATCAGGGCGGTTGTTACCGGTTTCCTGACCGCGGTTTCGTATATTTTCATAATTGAATTCCTGTTTATTTAGTTAGATCAAGATCGGATTCGGTTACCTTTACGGTTAACTTATCTGAAAGTGCAGATTGACCGGCTACAACCACCTTATCTCCCGCCTCAAGACCGCTAAGAACTTCGTAAATTGAGTTAATTCTCCTTCCAAGTTCAATTTTCTTATAGGTAACAACATCTCCGTCAAGAGTGTAAACATATTTATCATTAGTGCCGGACTGTTTGATCACAGCTTTATCCGGTACAACTATTCTCTCTTTCTCTCCAAAGTTTACCTTAGCTCTGGCAAACATTCCGGGGCGAATAAGAAGCGACGGGTTGTCAATTCTCACCTCTGCCACAAAGGTTCTGGTAGCGGCATCTACAGTTGGGTGTATTAACATCACCTTACCGTTAAATCTCTTATCCGGATAGATGTCGAGTGAGATCTCTGCAGGGGTACCCACCTTCACCTGAGGGAAAAACTCCTCCGAGATACTAATGAGAATCTTAACCGGCTGCATCTGCATAACCACCAATATCGGCTGACCTGTTGCAAGATCACCGTCATAGAAGTTTTTCTGAACAACTACACCGTCAATAGGTGAGAGTAGTTTTGTGTTTTTATCCAGGTTTGCAAGGCTCTTCTCCGAAATGCTAACCTGAGTTTTAAGCTGGTCATACTGCTGCTCGGCAACTCCGCCTGCTTTATAAAGTGCCTCAATGCGTGAGAGATCCAATTTAAGATTCTCTATCTGAATCTTTGCCTGTGCATAGTTTAAATTCTCCATCTCCACAAGTAGCTGCCCCTTTTTAACTCGCGAGCCTATCTCTACATAGATCTTCTCTATCCTCTGAGCCGCTGCACTGGATATGAAGTTCTTAACCAACGGTTCGATGTTTCCTGTAAATTCAAAATCTTGTCTGACAGTTGCCTTTTCTATGGTCGCAACTTTAACCGGATACTCTTTTTGTGTACTCTCTGTGGCTGCTTCGCCCGAGCAGGCTGCAAGGGCCAGTGTGCCAAATAGAATGAGTGATGCAAATTTTTTCATATTGGATTATATTTATTGTCTGTTAATCTCTTTTTTTTCGATACTGTCGTTGCCAAGAACCTTTTCATAGTCATTCTTAGCCTTGATATAGTCGTATATTGTCTGGTTGAGGTTGAGCTTAGATCTGGTGAGGGCAACTTCGGTGTCGTTAAGCTCAAGCAGAGTGCCTGCTCCGGTGCTGTACCTTACTTTAGATATCTCATACCCCTTTTTAGCCTGCATAACTGCCTCTTTGTCTGACTCCAGCTGAATCTTTGTCCTGCTCATCTCATTTAGAGAGTTTCTTGCTGCAAGGCTTAAGTTACTCTCCAGAAGTTCTCTCTGTAACTGCAGTTGTCTCATAACCACCCTGCTCTGCTTCTCTTTGAGCACATTGGACATCTTACTAAATATTGGAATCTGGATAGCTAAGCCTACCGCAAATGAGTTGGACCAACGATCTCTAAAGGAAAACTCCTGATTCTGCATCTGCAGCTGGTAGTTAGCAAAACCGGCAACAGATGGTAACCTTTGAGATCGGATAAGCTCTATGCTTTTGTCCAGCTTCTCCATTTGGATATCCATTGTCCTGAGGTTGCTGTTCCCATCAAGGGTGAGATCTGCGGCAGGGTTGTAGCCGGATATCTCGTTCTCATATTGAGATATACTCCCCTCCAGAACCACCGGAGTGTTCAAATCCAGCGAAAGCAGCACCTTGAGTTGCATCTTAGAGAGCTCCAGCCCATTCTTCGCCTGTGTTATAGATGGTAAGATATTTCTTACTGCAACATCGGAACGGATCTTGTCATACTCAGATGCCAGGCCGTTTTCGTACATCTTTCTAATGTTATCTGCAGTCTCCTTTGCGTTCTTATAACTCTCTTCCAGCACCTTAAGTGACTCTTCCAGCATAAGAATTCCATAGAAGGAGTTCTTCACCTGAGCAATCAGCTCTATTTTTGTGCTTCTTGCAGATTCAAGTGCAGATCTCAGTTCGATCTCGGACATCTCTATGTTCTTTAGCAGAGCAAGGGAGAATATTGGGACCTGCAAAGTTCCTGTCACAGCATAACTGTTTGTGGAACCAATCTCCATCTTCCCTCCCGGGAAGAAATCGGAGAAGAATACCGGTTTGAGAACGTTGTTGGTATACTGGGCGTTTGCTCCAACAGATGGAAGCAACATATACCAGTTCTCTCTCTTTAGCCAGTCTACCCTTGCAATCTCCTCATCTGCAATTTTTACGCTTAGATTCTGATCTACAGCAATCTCCAGCGCTTTGTCAATTGTAAGACGAAGATCCTCCGCAACAGGCTGCCTGGCGTTTGCAGTACTAACTGCAAAAACTAGCACAAAAAGTGTAAACACCACTTTTAATTTTGTCTGGAATTTCATAAACTCGTTTTATTTGTTAATTTGTATGTATTTATCTATTAGCTCTATCCCCTTTAATGTTGATATTCCGCGGAAGTAGAGGATTACAACCTCCCGGAAAAGATCTTTTCTCGAGTGCTCTTTTAACGGAAAGACCGCAGAGTCTTCTATTATGTTAGAGATCTCAATTATTATTTTGGTAACCAAATCAATGTTTATATCCATAATTACCAACCCCTCTCTCTGTCCCTGTTTCAGATACTCGACACTCTTCTCTCTGTGGTATGCCGTAAACTTCTCAACAGTCTTCTTGTAGATTGGAAAATAATATCTCTTAAGCTCCATAAAGAAGTTTCTCTTAAGGTTTATTATAACATCGGACTGTGTCTCGTGAATCTTAAACAGCAGATCAAGCAGGTTTTGCGAATCCTCCTCCATCTTTGCAGAGTACTGCATCATATGACAGTGAAGAAAGCCTATACACTGCTCAAGCAGATCTGATTTGTCTGTAAAAAGCTCATATAGTGTTCGTTTGGATATGCCGTTCTCTTTCGCAATATCGTCCATCGTCACCGCTTTACATCCTCTCATAAGAAACAGCTCAAGAGAGTTTTCTAAAATCGTTGTCTTGATATCCATCCTTTTACAAAATAAATTAGGGTACAAATGTAGTTGTTGAAAACTTTAAAAACAAAAATAGTTTTCAAGTTCCGTGCCAAAATTCTCAATTACTTGTTAAATTTGTGTTAAATTTTAAATTCTAAATATATGTATCAAAACTATCAGGAGTTTTTGCAAAAAGAGATAAGCGAAATAAAGGAGGCAGGGCTCTATAAAAAGGAGAGAGTTATTGTTACTCCTCAGCATGCAAAGATTAAGGTAAACACGGGACAGGAGGTTTTAAACTTTTGTGCAAACAACTATCTTGGGCTCTCAAACAGCCCGGTTCTTGTAGATGCAGCAATAAATGCTTTAAAGACAAAAGGTTTTGGGATGTCCAGCGTGAGGTTTATCTGCGGAACTCAGGATCTTCACCTGGAGCTTGAGAAGAAGATTGCCAATTTCTTCGGAACAGAGGATACTATTTTGTATGCCGCCTGCTATGATGCAAACGGGGGTGTTTTTGAACCACTGCTTGGAGAGGAGGATGCAATAATCTCGGACTCCCTTAACCACGCCTCAATCATTGATGGGGTCAGGTTGTGCAAAGCTCAGAGGTACCGTTATGCAAATGCAAATATGGAGGAGCTTGAGAATTGCCTTAAAGTCTCTCAGGCACAACGCTACAGACTAATCGTTACGGACGGTGTCTTCTCTATGGATGGGAATGTTCCGCCGCTCGATAAGATCTATGAGCTTGCTAACAGATACAATGCAATGGTGATGGTAGACGAGTCGCACTCGGCCGGGGTTGTGGGCGAGACTGGCAGAGGAACCACAGAGCTTTTTGATCTCCGTGGCAAGATTGAGATTATTACAGGAACACTTGGAAAAGCTTTTGGAGGAGCAATCGGGGGGTTCACTACAGGTAAAAAAGAGATTATAGAGATGCTGCGTCAGCGTTCAAGGCCATACCTCTTCTCCAACTCTATTCCGCCTATGGTAGCGGCCTCGGGAATTGCTATGTTTGATATGATGTCAAAGACCAATGTACTTCAGGACAAACTCCACAAAAACACAAAATATTTTGTAGAGAAGATGTTGGCTGCCGGGTTCGATATTAAGCCTACTCAATCTGCAATTTGTGCTGTGATGCTATATGACGCAAAACTCTCCCAAAATGTTGCAGCAAAATTGCTGGAAGAGGGAATTTATGTTATCGGCTTCTATTTTCCTGTGGTTCCAAAGGAGCAGGCCAGAATCCGTGTTCAGATAAGTGCCGGCCACGAAACCGAGCATCTCGACAAATGCGTTGCCGCATTCACAAAAGTTGGTAAAGAGCTGGGAGTTATTTAGATTTTCGTTTTTAATAAAGTGGGTGTCCGAAAAGAAATTTTCAGACACCTTTTTTTATATCCGATGTTCACATTTACGGATTTTCTGTCTTTTTGCAAAGATAATAAACATCAATGAAACTACGATGTGCAATAAAGTGAAAAAATTAAATTATAAAATTTTTGAAAATTTCCACAAATCACTAACCTTTAGAGATATCCGAAAAGAGATATCCGAAAAGCTATATCCAGCGCGGGTTTTCAAAGGGTATCTAAAGAAATTACAAAAATATTTGCAGAATATCTTGCCAGATAAGGATTTATCAATTACATTTGAAAGTGAAAATTATAAAATGATGTTTAAAATTTTTTGAAAATTTTCAAATTATATTCATCAGTCAAATTTAGTAAATGCTTTTTGAATTAAAGTAAAAGAAGTAAGAATATATATAACCCAATATAAAAGTAAATATTGTACAAATAATACCGGTAGAATATCTAATAAACACTATTATTTAATTTTAAAAAATTTAAAAATGATTTAAAAATGATTTAAAAATGATTTAAAAATGATTTAAAAATGAAACAAAAATTAGCAACTTAAAATTCTTTACATTTGTAGGAATGTTTTTTATTTTCTCTTTATTAACTATTTACGCATTTGCAGTTAATAGTAAGAACTATTTAGGAGAGACAGCGGACGCAGAGCCCATTTCCATAGAGGGAGAGTTCCCTGTTGAATTAGTAATAGACAACAGAGATAATTGTATAAATTGTCAGTATTGCATTGGACTTGCTCCTGAACACCTAGAGATTAGAATAGATAATAAAGTAGGGAAAAAGGCAGGAGCTCCACCTATTTCTGCGGATCTTGCTGAAGAAGTACACGATAGTTGTCCGGGTGGCGTATTTAGGATAGAATATGAGTAATTAATAACACTACCGGTATTTAGTTTTTTTAAATTACCCAAAATAAATATATAAACCTAGGGATTATGATTTTCTTTATTTATTAAGTTATGCTTTAATCATTTTATGAAAAAACTCGAAACAACAGCTTTGTTATTGCTTATATGTTTACTCTGTTATAAGCAAGCATACTCCCAGGAGAGCGAGAAAAAAGATCAATTTATCCTTTATGGAAATGTTCTAGAGAAAGAGAGTGATCTAGGGGTTCCATATGTTACGGTAAGAGTTTATGATTCAAAGAGAAACATTGTTGGTGCTATCTCGTCTGATGATAAAGGACGTTACACTATTTCATTAAGAAGGCGGGGAATTTATACCCTTAAATATTATGCAATGGGCTATTCGGAAGATTCGCTTTATACTAAAGTGACTGAACCCGGAATATCTAAAATAGGGGATATTCGTTTAGCAACGGGCCAGATGTTGTCCGAGGCCAGAGTCGTGGGGAGTAAATCGTTAATCACCCAGGAGGTTGATAAACTTGTTTATGATGTAAGTCTAGATCCCGATGCGAAAAAGATGAAAATGTCCGAAATAATGAAGAAGATTCCACATATGCAGCAAAGAAGTGATGATGGAAAGTTCAGGTATCTTTACGAAAGTATAGCTACAATTCGTATTAACGGAGAACAGAATGACCTTATTAGTGGCAGCCGTCAGTATCCGATGAATTTTATCAGAGGTGATGTTATGAGTAAAATTGAGATAATAATGCCCAATACCGGTGATAATAAAACAGACAAATATATTATAAACATTAAACTTGCCAGAGAAATTCCCGACGGGTTTGCATTCCAGAATACTTCTGACTATAAAACAACGAACAGATACGGCGGCAACTTAGATCTTGCATCAAAAACCGGTAGCCTCTATTACTCCCTAAATTATGGAATCTCGTATGAAAACTCACCTAAGTTAAAAGCTATTACTGAAAAAGAGAATAATTTGCAAAATTATATTCAAAGAGACAGCTCCTACTCTTGGAACAATAATCTGATCCACAGCTTTATTCTTGGATTAGGTACAAACATCCGGAAAGATCATAAGATCTATTTAAATCTTTCTGCTCAAAAATCGGATAGAGAGGATAATTATCAGATATACACGGGAAAATATGACGCAACTCAACAACTGACTTACTATAGTATTAATAGTACAGAAAATACTTTAAAAAACATTCCAAGATTAAATGCTCAAATATCATATTCCGGTTTCGGTATGCTCATTGATTTTGTCAGTACCAATACATTTACAAATAACTTAAGGAATGTAAACAACAATTTGAGTGAAGAGACTCTTGCTTCTAACATCAACATAATCTCTGGATCTTCTTCAAAAAAAATCAATAACAAATTGAGTTTGTGGCTATTTGCCTCTTACTCAAATCGTTTTTACTCAAATAATTCCGATAACATATGGTTAGATTATAAAAGTAATATTGTCAATGCTTTGTTAAACATACAGTATATTGAAAAAAAATATGTTGTAAACATAAATTTTAATCTTAATAATGAGAACATTACAGGAGCGTTTAACAATTACGGAATTGAATCAAAAATAGACTATAACAAATTGAAATTTTTGCCTCAATTATCTATAAGTTATCTATCCGATAAAAAATATAGGTTTAACTTTAGATATGATATCTCTTTTACCCGCCCCGGACTATCTTCACTTAACCCCTTTATTGATGAAAGTGATCCAGAAAATTTAATTCAGGGTAATCCAAACCTTAAACCGGAAGTTATTCACAATTTTGACATCAGAGTAAGAAAACAGATGTCAAAGTTATTTTTAAGCAGTGATTTTTCGTATAAATACACAAAGGGTGCTATAGAAAGGCTTACAGAGCTGCGCGAAGACGGTAAAAGCTATACTACATTTGGAAACATAGGAACAAGACATAATTACGACCTGACTTTAAATGGCAGCTACAGGTATAATTCTTTTACCATTAGGAACAACCTTACTCTCTCTAAAAATATTTACATAGATGGTGATAAGAATCTGAATAACTCAGTACTGTTTATCTCCAACCGAACTTCTGTATCCGCAGATATAACCAAAGCTACACTCCTTGAATTACAATTGGACTTAAGACCTCAGGCTAGATCGGTACAATCAAAAGATATTAAATACTACTCACTCTTTTCACTAAAGCTTAATCAAACGTTAGTAAAGAACAAACTATTTTGTGGAGTGTCGATTAATGATCCGTTTAAAAATAGAAGGTTTCTCTATTCGAACATAGGGAATGATGATTATCGTATTACAACCTACAGAGAAACAATAGGTCGTGTAATCTCGTTCAATATTAGGTGGAATTTTGGACGATTTAAGGAAAAACCCGAGGGTCTCGGAAATACTATTAAGTCACCATCAGATATTTATGTCCCTTGAGTAACTTTGAAGTTAAATCATAGCCCGAAAACGACAACCCGTTAGTTGTGCCGGTGAAATACATGAATTAAACCACATATAAACAAGTTATTATAAAGATAAATTCTTCACTCCTGCGCACGACACGACATTTCAACTGGCAATAATTGTTGCTTTTTTCTTGTTTACTTTCAAAATTGTGGGCAAATTATCGGCCTTTAATCCGGAATCTCTCTGTCCTTGGGGGGGGTGCAGGCACTATCGTCATTCATTGTCACCAACACGCTGGCCTGCGATATGACTACTGTGCAAATAACCCTTGGGATATTGCTTGTTTTATCTGCATTTTTAATTGGGAAACTATTTTGTGCATTTCTCTGCCCGGTAGGATTTGTCAACGAACTGCTTGGCAAGGCAAGGGATAGTATGAAGGTCAAAGAGGTTGTTGTAAAAGACGGATCTGTTGTCGACACTCTTCTCAGGTCGGTCAAGTACATACTGTTATTTATTGTCTTTTATTTATCGGTTTCCTCATCGGAACTCTTTTGCAAGCAGTTTGATCCCTATTATGCGGCTGTTACCGGGTTTGAAGGTGAGATAAACCTTAGGTTGTCACTGGCTGCATTTTATCTTCTTATCCTAGGTTCTTTCTTTATCAAGATGTTCTGGTGTCGTTATATCTGCCCTTTGGGTGCAGCCATAAATACTTCAAGATTCCTAATATTTGGATTGGTGCTTATTGTGCTTTACTGGCTGGCATCAGTTATAGGGTTGAAACTGGAGTGGTACTATCTGGCAGGAGCATTGATTCTTACCGGGTATCTGCTTGAAATTTTATATAGGAAAGGCTCTCTTTTCCCGCTTTTAAAGATAAAGAGGGAGAAGAGCTTGTGCCCTGATGACTGTGATGTTTGCGTTAAAAAATGTCCGTACAACATCCCTGTAAACCAACTGGATAGTGTTAAGTATATAGATTGTACCCTTTGCTGTGACTGTATATCTGCTTGTCCCAAGAATGCTCTTACGGTAAATAGCAAAAGAGGTTTGTGGATTCTGATTCCTGTAGTCGCACTTTTGCTTGTTGTTGTCGGAGTGATCATTGGCAATCGGTGGGAGATGCCCGCAATAGATCTTACCTGGGGCAATTACGATAAACATAAAACAGAGACAATAGAGATAGGCGGGTTGAGATCGGTTAAATGTTACGGTAGCTCTGTGAATTTCTCAAAGAAGATTCAGAACATACCGGGTATCTACGGAGTTAAAACCTATGTCAAAGATCACAGGGTAAAGATTCTGTACAACCCCGCGGAAATATCTGCAGTAAAAATTGAGAGCACAATCTACAACCCGGTTAAGTTCAAGATTTCACAACCAGGGAAGGATGTAGAGAAGATCAAGGTCCTTACCCTCTACACAGAAAATATGACCGATCCACTTGATGTAAACTACCTTGGGATGCAGTTCAGGAAAATTGACCAAAAATACTACGGTCTGGAATCTGAGTTCTCGAAACCCCTTACCTTGAGATTCTATATGGATATTAACGAAGATATAGA
>CAYGOE010000054.1:0-13337 GCA_964351405.1 uncultured Muribaculaceae bacterium
TTCCTCCGAGTTTCTGCCTCCATTTGCTGTAAACCAGCTTATCTGCAATTTTGTATTGTAGGGAATAGAATGGACTTGTTTTAGTATAGTCAAACTTACTGGCGATAGAGAATGCCCATTTGTAAATTATTTTTTTAATTCCCTTGAGATCTTTGCCTGCTGCTTCAAGTTTGTTGAACATCATCTCAAGAACTCTAGGAACGGCACAGAACCCGTCTGCGTGACAATCTGCAAGATCGGCAGCAATTGTGGAAAGACTTTCTGCATAGTAAGTACTAATACCACAATATTGATAATTGTAGTTCATAGTTCTCTCATATATGTGGCATAAAGGCAAGAAACTTAGCATTTTATGTCTGTAGTCCTTACTTTGTTGTGCCGCACTCCCTTTAAAGTTGAATACCAGGTTTTTATGCGTCAACATCACACCTTTTGGTGCACCGGTTGTTCCTGAAGTGTATATTATGGTTGCTACAGAGTTTTCGTCGATACTCTTTTTATTATTTTCAATAATTTCTTTGTTCTTGTCTTCAAGCTCTTCGCCAATTTTATAAAGATCTTCAATACAGCGGAAGCCATCTGTCCTCTCCATTGTGATGATTTCAATCTCGCGGCCAATTTTTTTAACCAGTGGGGAAAGTTTATTTAACAGAGTATCGCTTCCCACAAAAATAACCTTAGCGTCGCTATGATCAAAAATATGAAGGTAGTCATCATTGCTTAGCGTGGTATAAACAGGAACGTGTATAAGACGAGCTAGAGTCAGTCCCATATCTACAAAGTTCCATTCAGGGCGATTATTAGTAATGGTAATTATCTTATCCTCAGGCATAAGATCCATTGAGAGGAATGCATAAGCGAGAAGATGTGAGTGTCTGCGGTATTCGTCACACGAAAATTTGATCCATTTCCCGTTGACCTTTCTGCTGAGAATATCATCTTTAGGATACTCTTTAACCAGCCGCTCTAAAATGTCGAAGGTTCTTGTTACTTCCATAGTAATTTAGGTTATTGTGTTAGTGATTTAAGGTCTTTTATAAACAGATCTATATCCTCCATCCTTGTGTTAAATGAGCACATCCAACGAACTTCATTCAGATCTTCGTTCCAAACATAAAAATAGTGCTTCTCTCTAAGCTTTGAGGAGATTTCAGCCGGCAGGATTGCAAATACAGCATTTGTCTCAACAGATCTTGAGACAACAACTTGTGGTATTCCCCGGAGACTTTGCTCAAGATACTTCGCCATTTTATTGGAATGGGCAGCAAGTCGAATATTAAGGCCATCTTCGAGGTATGCCACAAACTGCGCTGCAATAAATCGGTTTTTTGAGAATAACTGAGCGGACTGTTTTCTAATATAGAGGAAGTTGTGAGCCAACTCTTGCTTAAAGAAAACGACGGCTTCACCAATCAGCAAGCCATTCTTTGTTCCACCAAAAGAGATGGCATCTACACCAAGATCAGAGGTAAACTTACGGATTGGTAAGTTTAAAGACTCGGAGGCATTAGAGATTCTTGATCCATCAATGTGAATATAGCAGTTGTGTTTGTGCATAAGCTCAGTGAGAGCTTTTATCTCTGCAGGCGTATAAAGTGTGCCAAGCTCAGTAGGTTGAGATATTGATAGAACCTTAGGTTGTGAATGGTGCTGAAACCCAAATCCTCTTAACTCCATTTCAACATCCTCTGCAGAGACCTTTCCGTCTGTTGCAGGGATAGCTATAAGCTTGCATCCGGTGAACTTTTCTGGAGCTCCGCACTCATCGGCATTTATATGGGCAGAAACTGCACATAAAATTGAGTTATAGCTGTTTGTCATAGTCTTTAGAGCTAGAATATTTGCACCGGTGCCATTAAAAACAAAAAAAACCTCTGTTTCGGGGCCAAAATCTCGTTTAAAAATTTTTTCGGCTTGAGCTGTAAATTCATCTTCTCCGTATGCAACTTGAAAATCGAGATTACAACTCACAATTGCCTTCATAATTTCGGGTGCTACCCCTGAGTGGTTGTCGCTGCCAAAGCTGTGAATCATACAATAGGTGTTAAATATTGGTAAATTTATAAAAAAATAAAACCTGCTGTGTTTTTACAGCAGGTTTATTACTTAAAAACTTTAAATGTTTTTTGAACTATTGTTAGTATTGAGTTTTGAGGTGCTTATTATAATAAAGCATTATAAGCCTCTGCATCTAGCAATGAGTCCGTTTCAGAAGGATCGCTCATCTCAATTTTAATCATCCAGCCTTCCTGGTACGGGTCTTTATTTACAAACTCAGGAGAAGATTCAAGATTGGCATTTATTTCGATAATCTTACCTGAAACAGGCATAAAAGCGTCAGCAACAGTTTTAACTGCCTCAATTGCTCCAAATACATCAGATTTTTCAAGAGTCTCACCTTCAGACGGGATGTCAACAAAAACAACATCCCCAAGCTGGCCTTGGGCGAAATCGGTGATGCCGACTGTGGCAATGTTTCCTTCAATTTTGATCCATTCGTGGTCTGGAGAATACTTAAGATTTGCAGGGATATTCATATCTTTTGATTTAAATTTTGTACAAAAGTATTAAAAAATATTAATATTATAACCTTTTTAGAGAAAGCTTAATAAGCTCTTCAAGCGAGTAGGCGGGGCTCTCCTTTAAGAGCATATCAAGAACCTTCTCTACATTTGGTTTGGAGAAACCAAGAAGAATCAGTGCAGAAGAGGCCTCTTCGTGTTTTCTGTTTTCACTGCCTCCAATAAAGGCATAAAATCCATCCTGACTGCTGATTTTAACCATTTTATCCTTTAGATCTATGAGCAGTCTCTGTGCTGTTTTTAACCCGATACCCTTAATGCTTTTTAATCTGTTGAGATCTCCTGTAATAATCGCATTACGAATTTCGTCTGAGCTCATAGAGGAGAGCATCATCCTTGCTGTATTTGGGCCAATACCGGAAACCGCAATAAGGTGTGTGAAAACAGATCTCTCCTCCTTATCAAAAAATCCAAAGAGCAATTCATTATCCTCTCTTATATGGTGATAAATGAAAAGTTTGCTCATATCACCCCTTTTTAATTTAGAGTAAGTTTGTAAAGAGATTAGAATTTTATAACCAATACCGCCGTTTTCAACCACTATTTCGGTAGGGGTAAGTTCTGTAAGTTCACCTTTTATATATTCATACATAATTACGGGATATAAACAATTGTCACAAATTTATGTTTTTAAGGCATAGCGGGCAACTTTGTTTTACTATTTTTGTCGCATAGAACAAGAAAATTTAACGACCAGAACAACAATGGAAAAAATATCATCTGTTTTTGAGATTAGAAAACATTTTCCTGCTTTAGAGCAACAGGTTAACGGAAAGAAACTTGTATATCTGGACAATGGCGCAACAGCCCATAAGCCACACTCAGTAATAGATTTGATAAACAAGATGAACTCTCGCACAAATGGTAATATCCATAGAGCAGTTCACGAACTGAGCGCACAAACAACTGCACTCTACGAGGCCGCAAGGGGGGATATTCAAAAATATCTTAACGCTACACACCCAGAGGAGATAATTTTTACCTCCGGAACAACGGCGTCTATTAATCTTGTTGCTTATAGTTTTGCATCAAAATTTTTAAATAGGGGAGATTCTATCTTAATCTCAGAGGCAGAACACCATTCAAATATTGTTCCCTGGCAGATGGCCTGCGATATGAGAGGAACAAAATTAAAAGTTTTACCAATTGACGATTGCGGTAACTGGATTCTTGAATCTCTGGATAAGGTGCTTGATAACTCCGTAAAGCTTGTTGCGGTAAGTCAAATATCAAATGTTCTCGGAATTATCAATCCAATAGAGAGTGTTATCGCTAAAGCACACTCTCTCGGAATACCGGTTTTGATAGATGGCGCTCAGGGAGTTGTTCATACAAAGGTAGATCTTAAAAAGTTGGACTGTGATTTTTATGCCTTTTCAGGTCATAAATTATACGGACCAACCGGGATTGGTGTCCTATATGGGAAAAAGGATCTTCTTGAATCTATGCCTCCCTGGATGGGAGGAGGCGATATGGTAGATAGTGTGACCTTTAAAAAGACAACATTTGCTCCTTTGCCGCTAAAATTTGAGGCAGGTACTCCAAATTTTATTGGGGCTGCTGCACTTGGCGAAGCAATTAGGTTTATGAATCAAATAGATTTGGAGGCAGTCTCTACATATGAAAAAGAGATAGTTATGTTTTTGACAGAGGAGTTGGCAAAGATAGAAGGTGTAAAAGCTTATGGAGTATCAGATAAGAAAATCCCTCTCTTCTCATTTACAGTAAAGGGGGCGCACCCATCTGATTTAGCAATGATTATGGACAAGCTTGGGATAGCTCTTCGTTCAGGCTTAATGTGTGCAGAGCCGCTAATGCAAAGATTTGGCACTGAATCTATGCTAAGAGCATCTTTTGGGATGTATAACACAATGGAAGAGGCAAAAATTTTTTTAGAGGGGCTTAAAAGAGCATTGAAGATGTTAAGATAAAAGAGTAGTTAAGGTTTAAGTTAAGCAACATTGAAGATGTAAAAGTAAATCAGCAATATATCTTCAATTGAAGAGAGGGGTGTTGAACAAAACAACAAAACGAGAATAAAGTACAGTATTATAATAAAATAGATTATGACAATTAAAGAGGTAGAGCAGGAGATAGTTGATGAGTTCTCAATCTTTACAGAGTGGATGGATAAGTATGAGTATCTGATTGAGCTTGGAAAGTCTCTGCCAATGATAGGAGATAGTGCCAAACAGGAGGGTAATTTAATAAAGGGTTGCCAATCAAGAGTGTGGCTTAATGCACAAATTTCAGAAGGTAAACTTTTTTTTACGGCAGATAGTGATGCAATAATCACTAAGGGCATAATCTCCCTGCTGGTAAGAGTCTATTCCGGCAGAACACCTAAGGAGATTCTTGAAGCTGATATTGAGTTTATAGAGAAAATCGGTCTACAGGACAACCTCTCTCCAACACGGGCAAATGGATTGCTCTCTATGATCAGGCAAATTAAATACTACGCTGCAGCCTACTCTTAAGTTAAAAATGAGATTATGAGTGTTGAAAAAAAAATTGTTATGGCCCTGAAACAGGTTTACGATCCTGAGATTCCGGTGAATGTCTACGACCTGGGGCTGATTTATGAGATAAAAGTAGACGAAAACAAAAAGGCGTTTATAAAGATGACCCTTACAGCACCAAACTGCCCTATGGTAGACGAATTACTACAGGATGTATACGATGCTGTCTCTACAGTTCCATCAATTGACGATGTTGCGATTGAGCTTACATTTGACCCACCCTGGGATAAAGGGAGAATGAGCGAAGAGGCTCTATTTGAGTTGGGGATGCTGTAAGGGAGTAGATATAAATTGTAAACAAAAATTTTGTAAGGGTATTTATCTCAAAAAATGAACAGAACACTACTTCTTCTTGGGAGCAATAAGGGAGATTCGGAGTCAATTCTAAAAGTTGCCGTTTCAAGCCTCTCCTCTCTTGCCAACCCTCAAAGTAAAATGATTTTATCTTCAATTTATGAGAGCGAACCTTGGGGTTTTGATGCTGAAAGGTGGTTTTTGAATATAGCTCTTATTATGGAGACACCAATATGCGCCAGGGAGTTGCTTGAAGAAATTCTTGAGATAGAGACCGGGCTAGGAAGAGTAAGAACCAAAACTCAAAGTAGAAACCTAAGAGAGGTACGATCTGCCTATCTCTCAAGGGAGATAGATATTGACATTATCCTATTTAATCAAGAGATTATTAACGAAGAGTCTCTTATAATTCCACACCCAAGAATGCACCTTAGGCGTTTTGTTCTGGAGCCTTTTGTGCAGATTGCTCCGGACTATATTCATCCTGTTTTCAACCAGACTCTTATCTCGCTTCTTGAAAGATGCAAAGACAACTCTGTTGTCAGGAGACTCCCTTGATGTTCAAGGATTGTTAAGTACAAAATATTTTGGGAATTAAGTAGGTCGGAATAAATTTTGTGGGAGCTATTAGGAAGGTCGGTATTATTTATGAAGTCATAAACCTATGAAACAGAGTGTTTTTACAGAATCAGACCAAAGATCTATTCCCTCTTTTGATTTGACAAATAATCAGGAGCAGGTTCTCTTTGCCTACAAGAGGATGGAGGATATTTGGGATGAAACAGAGGGTGAACCGGACCTGCCCCACAGGCACAACTTTTTCACAGTAATTTGGGTAAAAAGTGGGTCAGGAAATCATCTTGTTGATTTTACAAGGTATGAGATTAGCTCCGGTAGGATATTCTTTCTCGCTCCCGGGCAGGTTCATCAGGTTATTACTCCACAAAGACCTACCGGACTAGTTCTTATGTTTACACAAGAGTTCGTAAGCAGATATAATATCGGAGAACATTTTTTAAAGATGCTCGCTCTCTTTGATATTACAGCAGAGAGCCCATTTGTAGATTCTACCGGCAGAGATATATCTTCACTTTTACATATTTCGGAGAGCATTATTGCTCAGTTTGAATCTAGACGGGCAGAGATTGATAAATTCCGAAACGAATCAGTCGCAGCCTGGCTAAAGCTGTTTTTAATCGAATGCAGTCAATTTATTGAAGCCAAAGAGGTGGAAAACACACAGCTAATGGAGAGTGGCGTTCACATAGTAGGCGAATTTAAAGAGCTTCTGGAGAGCCGTTTTACAACCTGGCATCAGGTAAACAGATACTCCGCTCAAATGGGCCTCTCTGCTGACTATCTTAACAATGTGCTTAAAAGTGTTACCGGATCAACTGCAAAAGAGATGATTGCGGCCAGGCTTGTGCTTGAAGCTAAAAGACAAGGCGTTAACACATCCCTTTCATCAAAAGAGATTGCATATATTCTGGGGTTTAATGACCCTGCTCACTTCAGCAAGTTTTTCAAAAACACAACAGGAGTAAACTTTACTAATTTCAGAGAGGGAGCATTTTCATAGATCTCTATAAATCTGCACCTGCTTAAAGGATTAATACAACTACCCGGAATTATACATTAACTCCTCGGAATTATACATTGACTCCGAGCTCTCTCGATGCTATCTTTGCAGCAGAAATCAAGGTAAAAATTATGGAAAAGAGAGAAATAGTATATAAGTATATAAAAGCTGACTCTAGAGGTGGTGCAAATCACGGCTGGCTTATGGCAAAGCATTCATTTTCATTTGCAAACTACTATGACCCCGAAAGAGTTCACTTTGGAGCCTTAAGGGTTCTCAATGATGATATAGTAGCGCCGTCTGAGGGTTTTGGAAAACACCCCCACGATAATATGGAGATAATAACTATTCCCCTAAAGGGAGAGCTGCGACACGAAGATAGTATTGGAAACAGCTCTGTAATAACTGCCGGGGAGATTCAGGTTATGAGTGCCGGATCCGGTATTTTTCACAGCGAAATGAACAATAGTGCACAGAGCAATGTTCAGCTACTACAGATATGGGTTTTCCCGAATGAAAAAGGGGTGATACCAAGATATGATCAGAAGAGAGTAAACCCGGAATCTGTTAAAAACCAACTTCTGAATGTAATTCAACCAAAAGGGGAGAACAACCCTCACGCAATATGGATACACCAGAACGCCTGGTTCTATGTGGGAGAGTTTGATTCAGATAGGGTAGAAAACTACAGAACCAGAAATATAGATAATGGGATATATATATTTGTTATAGAGGGTGAAGTAAGAGTTCAAAACTATCTTTTGAGCAAACGAGATGCTTTGGCCGTTGTAAACGCAAGCGAGTTAAGTTTGGAGATATCAAAAGGAGCAAAAATTCTTGTAATGGAGGTACCTATTAAGTGGTAGAGATAGAGTAATAAAGGAAAATCGAGTCAAATAGAAAATAGTGTTACAGTATAAGCAAAAATAACAAACGAACATTTATAATAAACATAACAAAATGAACATAATAGACAATCTTAAGTGGCGCTATGCTACTAAAAAATTTAATACAAACAAAAAGGTAACAGCAGATAATCTGGAACTTTTAAAAGAGGCGATGAATCTTTCCGCATCTTCCTATGGTCTGCAACCTTTTAAGGTCCTAATAATTGAAGATCCTAAAATTCGTGAAAAATTAAAGGTAGCAGCGTGGGGGCAGGCTCAAATTACAGATGCGTCTCACCTTTTGCTGTTTTGTAACTATGTAGAGGTCGGTCCGGATAAAGTAGACGGGTATCTGAAATTAAGGGCAAAAATCAACAATTTAAAGTTTGAAGATGCTAAGGACTATGGTGATATGATGAAATCTCAAATGGCAGCACTCTCTCCGGCGCAGATTGAGGTTTGGACATCTAAGCAGACATATATTGCGCTTGGAACACTATTAGCGGCAGCGTCAGAACTGAAGATAGATTCGTGCCCTATGGAGGGATTTGACAAAGTGGAATTTAACAAGATACTGGGACTTAATGAAAAAGGGTTGTCGGCATCGGTTATTGGTGCTATTGGTTACAGAGCGGATGACGATCCATATGCGATATTTAAAAAGGTGAGAAAACCGTTATCTGATGTTTTCGAAACCATTTAATCAAAGAGTTTTTTTGTTATTCTTTATTGACATAAAAAGGAACCCTAAAATCTCTTTTGCTCACTTTTTTTGTGAAATTATTTGGCAGAGGCTTTCTCAAAGGCCTCAAGCCCGCTGTTGAGGAATTTCAGAAACTCCTCCAAGGAGCACTCTCCTACCGGTTTAACCAAAATCTCTCCACTATGATCTATCAAAACATAGTATGGCTGAGAGGCTACACCAAAACGACTTAGCTGGTAATCCCTTAATTTACGTCCGAGGGTATTTTTAACCTTACCATCAATTGTAGAGGTAACCTGCTCCAAAAGGGGAAGCTCGGTTCTGTCATCTACATAAAGAGATGCGAGAATAACCTTGTTGCGAATTATATCCAGAACAGTAGCATCTCTCCATACTGTTGCCTCCATCACTTTACAGGCGCTGCAGGTGACAGCTTTGAAAGACAGTAATACAGGTTTGTTTTGCTCTTTTGCACAGGCAATAGCCTCCTCTACTTCGTAGTAACTAAACAAGCCGTGAGGAGCTCTGTTTTTAGATGTAGAGTATTTTGCTTCACCACAAAATCCCATACTTGCTGTAGTTGTCTCTGTTACTTCAGAATATGCAGAAGTAGTTCCGGAGGTTATTACCAGAGTACTTCCGTCAGAGGGTGGAATAAGCCCCGAGAGGGATGCAAGTTGCGCACCGAAAAGACCCGGGATTAAATATACTGCAAAAGATAGCGATGCGATGGCAAAAACAATTCTGCCGGGGCCAACGTGTTTTACATCACTGTCGTGTGAGGTCTTGATAATACCCAGCAGATACATTCCCAGAAGAATAGAAATTACAATCCAAATAGAGATGAAAAGAGCCCTAGTTATAATGCTCCAGCCGAAGTATGCATCCACAGATGCCAGAAATTTTAAACTGAAAGCAAGCAAGATAAAGGCAAAAACAACCTTTACAACATTGAGCCAGCCTCCGGACTTAGGCATCTTCTTCATTAAAGAGGGGAAGAGAGAGAATAGTACAAAAGGGAGAGAGAAGGCAAGACCAAATGCCATCATACCCAGGACTGGTTTTAACGCAAGACCACCAGTAACAGAGGCAGCGAGAATTGAACCTACAAATGGACCTGTGCAGGAGAACGAGACAATAACCATTGCAAAAGCTACAAAGAACGATGCGATGTAGCCACCTTTATCTGCTTTTGCGTCGGCCATATTTGCAAGAGACCCCGGCAAGGTAATCTCAAATGCTCCAAAGAATGAGAATGCAAAAGTGGCAAAAAGAACGGCAAAGATTAGATTCGGAATCCAGTGAGAACCCATTACGTCTGTAGCATCCGTGCTCTGGAATACAGCAACTAAAACTCCTATAAGGGTGTATATTAGCGTAACAGAGAGCCCGAAAATGAGACCTTTTGTTATCCCCACTCTTCTTTTGCCCGAACCGCTTATAAAAAAGCTTACAGTCATAGGAATCATCGGGAAGACACAAGGGGTAACAACTCCACCAAAGCCGGCTGCAAAAGCAATCAGCAGAAACACGAAAAGACCGTCAGTTGCAGACGACTCTGCCGACTCCTCAGGTTTTTTGTCATCTGCAAGGGTTGTCTCTCTGGTGGCAGATATGTTAAAAGTAACATCCAACTCCTCCATAATGCACTCCTTACCGTTGCATACCTGGTATGTGAGTAATCCGTCAATTTTGAATTTATCGCCGGAGACTCTTTTTATTGTCTGCACAAATGAAGCGGTCTGCTCAAAAATGAGCAAATCCATCTTGAAGGCTTTATCGTATTTACTCTTTGCCGTAGCGAGATCTTTCAATTTCCCGATAGTTTCAAACCAGCTCGTGGGTTGCGGTTCAAAAGTGGTAGGCAGAGGGCCGTTCTCAAATAAATCGGTGTTGTATATATACCACCCCTGTTCAATTTCGGCCTTGAATATCAGGTCAATTGTTCCATCGCCGTTATCCTTTTGTTCAAATCTCCAGATTGCCGGAGTCTGTGCAAAAGCGTAGGATAACGAAAAAATGGAGATAATTACTAATAGGAATTTACGCATCATCAACAGATTTAGTTAATTTAATTAAATATAAGAGTGGCAAAAGTATAAAAATTCTATAAAAAGCACTAATTTCGCGTTTTATAAACAATAGAATTATGACACAAGAGGAGCTATTCAAGAGCCTTATTGCACACGCCAAAGAGTACGGTTTTATTTTTCAGTCAAGTGAGATTTATGATGGCCTAAGTGCTGTATACGACTATGGTCAGCTTGGTGTAGAGCTCAAGAATAATATTAAGAAGTTTTGGTGGGACGCAATGGTGCGTCTTAACGAGAATATTGTGGGCATAGACACAGCAATTTTTATGCACCCGAAAATTTGGGAGGCATCGGGGCACGTGGGGGCCTTTAATGACCCGTTAATTGACAACAAGGACTCCAAGAAGAGGTACCGTGCAGATGTGCTTTTAGAAGATCATATTGCAAAACTGGAGGAGAAGACTACTAAAGAGGTAGAAAAAGGGAAAAAGAAATTTGGAGATGCTTTTGACGAGGTTCAGTTTCGTGCAACCAATCCAAATGTGCTGAGGAATATTGCTAAGGCCAATGAGGTGAGAGAGAAGATGAACGACACTCTAAGCAGAAACGACCTAGATGCTGTACGTCAACTAATTATAGATTGCGATATTGTGTGCCCCATTTCGGGTTCCCGCAACTGGACAGAGGTTCGTCAGTTCAACCTGATGTTCTCAACCCAGATGGGCAGTGTGAGCGAGGATGCAAATCTAATCTACCTCAGGCCTGAGACTGCACAGGGAATTTTTGTCAACTTTCTCAATGTACAGAAGACTGGTCGTATGAAGATCCCTTTTGGTATAGCGCAGATTGGTAAAGCTTTTCGTAACGAAATTGTTGCCAGACAGTTTATATTTAGGATGAGAGAGTTTGAGCAGATGGAGATGCAGTTCTTTGTGCGTCCAAAAGAGGAGATCAAATGGTTTGAGCACTGGAAGGAGACAAGGCTTCGCTGGCACAAGGCAATGGGACTGGGAGATAGCAAGTATAGGTTTCATAATCACGAAAAGCTTGCGCACTACGCCAATGCAGCAGCAGATATAGAGTTTGAATTTCCTTTTGGATTTAAAGAGCTTGAGGGGATACACTCTCGTACAGATTTTGATCTGTCTCAACATCAGAAGTTCTCAGGAAAGAAGATGCAGTACTTTGATCCGGAGACCAATGAGAACTATATCCCATACGTGGTGGAGACCTCAGTTGGGTTGGACAGAACCCTCCTTGCAGTCTACTCAACTGCATACAATGAGGAGAAGCTGGAAAACGGAGAGGAGAGGGTAGTCCTTAAGCTGCCGGCATTTCTGGCTCCGGTAAAACTTGCTGTTTTACCGCTGGTTAAGAAAGACGGACTTCCCGAGGTTGGCAGAAAGATAATGGACGATCTCAAGATGAACTTCAACTGTCAATATGACGAGAAAGATAGCATCGGGAAGAGATACCGCAGGCAGGATGCGATTGGGACACCATTTTGTATAACGATAGACCATCAAAGTCTCGAAGATAATGCAGTTACAATCCGCTACAGAGACTCAATGGAGCAGGAGCGTATACCTGTGACAAACTTAAGAGCAATAATTGAAGATAAGGTTAGCTTTAGAAAGATATTTGAAAAAATCTAAATCCACATATTATGTCAAACATTTCTGTAAATTATATGGGTCTGACCCTAAAGTCGCCGATAATGGCAGCTAGTTCCGGACTCACCGCACAATTGGACAGAATAGTAGAGTTTGAGAAAGCGGGAATTGGCGCTATTGTGGTAAAATCTCTCTTTGAAGAGCAGATTGTGAATGAGGCAGAGTTTCTTCAGGCTCAGTCTCACGATTATCCGGAATCTGCAGACTATCTGCATCACTATCTTCGCCAAAACTCCATAGATAGATATCTTAAGTTGGTTTCGGATGTTAAGAAGAGTGTTTCTGTCCCTGTAATTGCAAGTATAAACTGCTACTCAACAGGAGAGTGGACAGCATTTGCAAAGGATATTGAGAGCGTAGGTGCAGATGGACTTGAACTGAACATCTACTCTCTTCCTCTTAATATTCACAAAAAATCTGAGGATGTAGAAAAAGAGTATCTAAATGTTGTTGCTCAGGTTTCCAGACAAATTAAGATTCCTATAGCTGTAAAGATTGCAAGCACCTTTACAAATCTTCCGGGTTTTGTTAACGGGCTTAAAGCGCACGGAGCCAAAGGAGTAGTTATGTTCAACCGCTTTTACAGTCCGGATATTGATATCAAGAGAATCAGGATTTTTCCTGCGGATGCTTTCTCATATCCGGAGGAGTCTCTGCGCGAACTAAGATGGATGGGCATAATATCTGCCCTGGTTCCCGGAATTGACCTATCTGCAAGTACCGGAATTCATAACGGAACAGCAGTTATTAAGCAGATTCTTGCAGGAGCATCTACAATACAGATGTGTACGGCTCTATATAAGAAGGGTGCCGATGCTATAAGACAATCAATTGACGATCTTCATCTGTTTATGGACACCCAAGGGTTCAAAAACATTTCGGACTTCAAAGGGAGGCTTAACTATACAAATATTGACCACCCCGAGAAATTTGAAAGGGTGCAATTTATGAAGAGCTTCGGAAGTAAATAGTCTCCCGGAAAACTCCCGGACAGAATGCCTCTTTGTTATAACTTGTAAGGGAGTGTGAAATAAAAGGTTGTTCCTTTACCATACTCGCTATCGAAC
>CAYGOE010000055.1:0-12432 GCA_964351405.1 uncultured Muribaculaceae bacterium
TGCTTCTGGGATTGTCATATCCACAGAAAAAAACTCCGTTTTTTGTTACATATGGGGTGCTTGAGACAATATCCCAATTGTCAATTTTGTAAATTGATTTGTCAAGCGTAAGGATTGTTTTATAATTAAGCGAGGTTGGCTTTTCAGAAAATGAGTGACATCCGTAAAACGGTATTCCAAGCAAAAGTTTATTGTAGGGAACTCCGGCATTTCTATATGCATTTACTGTTCGCAGGCAGTCCCAGTATGCTCTTGAGTCACTTAAAGCCGAATGGTGGTTAGGAGCTGCGTCCATATTATATGTCATTAGATTAACGAAATCTACATAAGGGTCAACTGCCTTAATATCAATATATCTGTACCCGTTAGACACCGCAACTTTGTTCTTTACATATCCGGCATAAGAGAGAAGATACTCATTGCCAAGGGTCTCTCGGAGTTGCTTCATAAGCAGCACGTGATTAGCAACATCTACAGTAGGATCTGACGCTGCTCCACTCCAGGAGAGCCCCGGAAATTCCCAGTCAATATCTATCCCGTCAATATTCCAAGCCTGAAGGAAAGCCTTGCAATCTAAAGCAAAAGCTTTTCTGTATTGGTCAGATTTTGAGAGAGCCGAGAAGCCACCTCCCTGAGAGTTATCGGAGTTTTCTACAATATGTGTGAATGAAATTAGAATCTTAAGATCTCTATTCTGTTTTTTAAGATTTGCTATCTGCCTGAAACGCTCTTCTTTACCCTGAAGCTTAAACCCCATATAAACACTATCTTTAACATACAATTCTGCAAATGCATAACATATATGGGTAAAAAATGTTGGATCCGGAATTGTAGTTCCCCAATAAGTTACATAAGATAACACAATTCTGCCATCTACCCTTTGTGCAGGGATATACTCTTGATCCTCTTCGGCTATTACTGGAAGAGTCTCTTTTTGGCATCCCGAAACTAATATTAAGAGGAAAAATATTGGAAGTATTCTTTTATACATTGTTATTCGTTGAAAATTTGGACAATAATAGTAAAATTTTTACGGTTTAATAAAATTGTGTTTGAATATTTTTAAACATCGGTGATGTAGACAAAAAAAGTGATATGTTTGCATAAACTTCACATACTAATGATAAAAAGACTTAAACTTACGCTGCCTTGGCAAATTCTGATAGGAATTACACTTGGCGCTCTTTTTGGTATTTTTGGTCACGAATATACCCAATACACGAACTGGCTCGGAGAGATCTTTTTAAGGGGATTGCAGATGGTGGTGATTCCTCTGGTCTTTAGCGCATTGATTATGGGGGTATCGAGTATTGGAGAGGGCACAAATCTTGGTCGCATTGCCGGAAAGACATTTGCCTACTATATAATTACTACTCTTATTGCCTGTATCCTTGGACTACTGCTGGTTAATATTTTCCAACCCGGTATTGGTGTAGACCTTAATCTTAAAGAGAGTGTAACAAGTTTGGCATCAACAGAAGTCTCATTTATAGATCAGCTTTTGTCAATCGTGCCGAAAAACATAGTAAAGGCGATGGCAGATGGGCAGATGCTTCCCGTAATATTCTTTGCCATTTTGTTTGGATATTTCATAACTGTCACATCTGCAAAATCAAAGACAATCCTGACAGATTTCTTTAATGCTATATACGAGGTAATGATTAAAATTACATTTCTTGTTATACGCTTTGCTCCGCTTGGGCTATTTGGTGTTGTCTCAAAAATGGTAGGCTCACACGCCGGTAACACAGAGTCTCTCACAACTATGTTCGGAAGCCTGGGTATTTATTCCGCAGTTATAGCGGGGGGTTGCCTTATTCACGGCCTTGGAATTCTACCGGCAATCTTTGTGCTCTTCACCCGAAAAAATCCGTTTAAGCTTATGCAGCAAATGGGAACAGGACTTTTAACCACCTTCTGGACAGCATCATCTGCAGCATCACTCCCAATTACAATTCCTGATATACAAATAAAAACAGGGGTCTCCCGTAAAATTGCAAGCTTCTGTCTTCCCTTAGGAAATACCGTCAATATGAACGGAACTGCGCTTTATGAAAGTGTATCAGCTATCTTCATAGCACAAGTATATGGAATAGACCTTACAGTAGGACAGCAGATTGTGATTATCCTTACCAGCCTACTTGCCGCTGTTGGCTCTGCCGGAATACCGCTTGCGGGTCTGGTAATGCTTGCGGTGGTGCTCAATGCGGTCGGTTTACCTCTGGAGGGCATAGGGCTTGTGCTTGTTGTTCAACAGCCTCTGGATATGATTCGCTCAGCAGTCAATGTCTGGGGCGATTTGACAGGTGCAGTTATAGTAGCAAAGAGCGAAGGAGAAAAAATAACAATCTGACGTTTAAATGGGTCTGCTTTTTATTTCACAGCTTTAGTATATTTTTCTCCATTAATAATCAGCGTCTTCCCTTCAAACCTGAATTCAAGTACAGCGTTTGTTCCCATTTTATTAGACAACCAGATTCTTCCGTCTATCAAATCGTATGTGTTGTAACCGCCACCATCCGGTATCACCTGGCCGGAAACAGTCATTGATTTGCTGTAACTCCAGTCGGCGTTGAAAACTACCTTGTTGGTGACGTCGTAACTTTTGTGTTCGTGGGGGGCATCTACCTTTTGGGAGTTAGTCCAGGTGCCAACAATTCCAGCTTTAATGTTTGATTTGTCGGTTGCCCTGTCATATTTCATAGCAGGATTGGCTCCTTTTGCCAATAGCAGTTCGGCAGATTTAGTGCGGCCGAAGCGTTGCGCCCAATATAAAGCAGTATGCCCTTCTTTATCTACAGTTTCAAGCTTAGCTCCTTTTTCTAGAAGAATCTCTAGCATCTCAGTATAGGTGCTGTATTTATCACCCTGGGCATTAACGCCACCCGCAGCGTGCATCAAAGCCGTTTTACCCCATTTATCCTGCAAGTTTATATCGGCGCCTTTTTCAATCAATAATTTTGCAGCATCTGTAAAGCTACCTGTTACCGGCATTTTTAAAAGTGACAATTTTAAAAAACCACCTTTAGCCGCATACATCAAAGCGGTCTCTCCATTGCTGTTTTGAAGATCTAGTTTCGCCCCTTTCTCTATCAATATTTTTGTTGGATCAATTTTTTCTACTGCTCCCATCAATGGGGTGACTCCACCAACAACCGGGAAATCTATATTTGCACCCTTCTCCAAAAGCAGGTTTAATATTTTTTCGTTATCCTTCGTTTTTAAATTAGGTTTTCTGAAGTTCGCGACAGCTTGATATAAAGGCGTATACATATTATCGGCATTTGCGTTTACGTTTGCGCCACGGTCAATGAGCAACTGCACCATTTCAAACATAGAGGTTTCCATCAGCGGTGTCATTTTTTGCTGAGCGCTGTATGTTTCTGTTTTCGCACCTTCATCTATCAGGAACCTGGCCATCTCCACCTGATTCCCGACCACCGCGTAGTGCAGCGCGCAACGTATAATCTCCTCCCTTATACCAAGGGTTGTGGCTCTGGCTAAAATCAACTTTGCAGATTCAATATTTCCGTGTTGCGCAGCTACATCCAAAGCATTTGATGTAAAGTCAAATTTTGGATTCTGTCTCACCTTAATGTTTGCACCTTTATCTATCAATAGCTTTACAACATCAGGATTTATTGGAGCAGCAAGCATTAGGGCTGTTTCGCCGCTTAGATTTACTACATCTAATTTGGCTCCTTTGTCTATCAGCATCTTAGCAATCTCGGTATTGTGTACGCCTATCATCAATGCGTTATTACCATACCAGTTCAAAAGCTCAATATTGGTTCCTCGTTCTATTAAAATTCTTGCTGACTCGGTGAATGCATCCTCTTTAGTATGAGCAGCTGCAAGCATAAGCGCTGTATTTCCATTATCAACTACTTTCCCTTGCCAGTCGGTCCAGGAGTCCTGCATATTAACTGATGCTCCTTTGTCCAGCAGTAGCTTCACAAGTTCAGGAGAAGATACAGATGTCATCAGTGCTGTAAAATGCCAGGAACGTTCCGGCTGCAACAAAATATTCCACGCATTAATCTTTATTCCCTTGGCATTTATTAGCAATAACGCTAATTCAAGATCTTGAGATGCATTGCCATTATAATAATTCGGCAGTACACTTCCCAACCAGGTCATCTCACCATCTTTACGGTTAGGATTTGCAGCACCTGAGGCTAAATCGGCTGCAGTTTTTTCAATAAAAGCTTTATGCTCAATCTCTTTTTTTTGTTCATACTTAGATTTTTTTTTATTCTGACCATTAAGAGTGTTGTAACTTCCCAACAAAACTATGGCAATTACAATTATAAAACTATAACCAACTGATCTTCTCATTTTAATTAAATTATTTAGCTCATAAAGCTATGCTAAATTTTTTCGCACACCAAAAAAAATATCATAACTTTACTTTGAAAATAATATAGTAAAATAATCGCGGCTATTTTACTGTTATTATGACATATGCCCACATAACATTCAAATTTTAAAGCTATGATAAAATTTAAATCCGTAATCAAAATGATTATCTGTGTTTTATTACTGACTACATTGTTATTCTCTTGTTCAAAGGACACTTCAAGCACAGGAGATGATTCCGAAACTAAAAAAGCCCCTGCAGTTAAAACTCTGGAAATTAAAAACATTCTGTACAACAGTGCCAGGATCTCGGCTCAAATTACCTCAACCGGAGGTTCTGCAGTCACAGAGAGAGGTATCTGCTGGTCAACAACTGTAAACCCGGTAAAAACGGATAACGCCTCTAAATCCGAAGATTTTACTGCAAGCTTTACTTGTGTTGCTACCGGTCTTGCAATCAATACAACCTATCACGCAAGAGCATATGCAGTAAACGTTAACGGTACAAGTTACGGAGAGGATTTAACATTTAAAACTCTTGCAGAGAATGAACTTCCTTCATCTGTTGATCCACTTTTGAGCACTAAGTGGAGCGTCTTTACCTGGCCCTATAATGCTTTTTATCCTCCCTATTCCGGCAGTAACAGCATAAACGGGAAGCTCCCGGCCCCTTGCGGTCCCACAACTCTATCAAGAGTTCTTGCTTTTTGGAAAGGGCAGATATTTGCGTCAGGAACGATAGATGCCCTGGATTCAAAAGGGGAGACAAGGTTTAAAGTTAATCTGGATACAATTAAGATTAACTATAGTAATCTCCCTGTAACCTTCGGGGCAACACCAACATTTGACCAGTATAAAGATGTGGCAAAATTGTTTCTCACATCCGGAGCTGTGGGTCTTACAAATTTAATGGACGTGGCTACTCCGGGAGATGCATATATAAACGCCCTAAAAACATATTTCAATGTTGATCCACAGGTAAAATTTGCAAAAAGGTGGGAGTATACCAGAGAGGAGTGGATAAATTTACTTAAAAGCGAACTTGCAAAAGGACGTCCGCTTATGGTCGCTGCCAGAACAGCAGACTCTCCAAAACCTTGGGAGCCGGGGCACGTTTCCGGCCATTGGTTTAATATTGAAGGGTACGACTCCGGAAATAGATTTTATATTGACTATAATTATGACCCTAGACAACCTTTTAACGGATATTATGATGTGGATGACTTTGGCGTTTATAAAGCATATCCAATGGTAATTATAAATTTCAAACCCAGATAATTGCCTGAATATTTCTGTTTTATTTCAAAAATAATTATTAAATTTGGCTGAATATGTAACAATATAAGTGCGTTTCTCGTATTGTAAGGAGAGTATAGTTGTATTTGCTATGAAAACAGGTAAATTTTTGTTGCTTCTTATTTCGGGGACACTTCTTCTTCACGGTTGTAGTAAGGAGATTAATTTAGAGCAGCTTAATCAGTTCAACCAAAAGGTTCTTTTTCAGTATGAGTATATAAACTACGCCTGGGGGCGTCAGCACAGCGGCTGGTTTGCAGACTCTACAGGGGTTATATACACATATAATCTGCCCACGGGATGGAATTTTTGCAATGTTAACGAGACATTAACCGAAGAGGAGATGGAGAGCAATATCTCAAAATGTGTAGATACGGGTGTCTACTACTCTCAAAACGATCTTTTTTCTGCTTATAAGCTTTTTAAAGCTGCAGAGAGCGGCTCAGTTTCCATTCGGGTTCACGAGATGTGTGATGCCGGGGCAAGGATTTACTCCTGTTTTATCTATAACCCCGCCAACAGAACCTATAAAAAGGTGCTGCTAAAGGAGAGTGGAGATTGGAGAGTTGAAAACAATAGTAACGCTGCCAAAGATATCCTAAAGATGCTGGAGTCAATTACCAACGAACTTGTTAAAAATCAAAAACTTTGAGGAGATATCTAATCTTCATATTAGCTTCACTTCTATCATCTCCGGCTGTTTACACTCAGGAGATAAAAGTCCCTGAGACATCTTACAACTACTTTCACGATATTCAACTTGGAGTTACTCTTGCTTTTACCGAGATCGGTCCGATTCCTCTTGCCGAGCTCTCAACATCTCACGGAATCTGTTTCTCCGAACGATTTTCGGCCGGTATAGGAGTATCAACCATCTACTTTATGACAATCAACCCATTTGTAGTTGGAAGAGTAAATCTCAAGGCCAAAGATAGGTTATCAAAAAATACCCCCTATCTCTCCCTTAAAGCCGGTTATATGGTATACCTCGTAAAGGGTGACAGCGATTATAACTCTCTTAATCTTGAGCCCCGCTTAGGATTCTCTCACCTTCGAAAAAACGGTAAAAGCTCCTGGTCGTACTTTATATCTGCAAACGCATTCCAAGGCAGAGTATTCCCCAAAATTGGAGTCGGATTTGAGTTCTAATCCCTCAGAGCTGGATTCGCTCTTTGTACTTTCTGGAGATCTCTATTGCTTTGCCTGAAGCATAAACATTTAGTGGTACCTTTTTTTTGAATTTAAAATACAAATACTATGGATATAGTCAGACTATTTCTTGAAGGGGGGTCACTTCTTATGACCATCCTAACTATAGAGTTTATTCTGCTGATTCTCGCTGCCTGGAAAGCCCCTGCCTGGGTAAAAGAGATTGGAATTATTGCTTTGATTACAGGTATCTTTTCGATTTTACTTACATTCCACGCACTGTTTGAAGGTGTTCAAAAAACCGGTATGATTTCGACAGAAGTCATATTCGGCGGGTTCAAAGTTGCAATGATTCCTCTGTTTTACGGGATGATAATTTATATTTTATCATTAGTTATCCGAATCATTCAAAAGCCAAGAATTTAAACCCCAAAAGTAACGCCTTGTCAGTCAAGATATAAGCTTAATTATGTAGCAAGATTCATATTCTTTTTGATTAGAGCGAGCAGGTCACTAATGCATATAGGTTTGGCTATATAGTCGTTGCATCCGGCCTCTATTGCTTTCTCCCGGTCACCGGACAACCCATAGGCAGTTTGGGCAATGATAACTATGTTTTTATTAAAAGATCTTATCTGCCTCGTGGCCTCGTAGCCGTTTAACCCCGGCATCTGAATATCCATAAAGACTAAATCTATGTCCGGATTAGCCCTGCAAATATTTACAGCATCTATCCCCGACCTGGTTTTAAGCATCTCTTTGCAGATTTTTCTAACTCCAACCTCAATAAGAAGCTCCGATGTTTCATCATCTTCTGCTATTAATATTTTTATTTTACCAATGCTCTCTTCCATATTGCTATCTATTTTAAGATTTTTAGAGTGTCCCTGCAATTTTTTATTCTTACTAAGTGGCAATGTAAAGAAAAATGTTGACCCTTTGCCCTCAGTGCTCTCTACCCATATTTTTCCTCCAAGCATCTCAACATATGCTTTGGAGATGGATAGCCCGAGCCCGGCCCCCTGTGATGCTTTTATGTTGAGAATATCTGCCTGAACAAAACGCTCAAAGATAGCTTTTTGTCGGTTTAAAGGTACTCCTATTCCTGTATCTTTTACAAAAAACTCCAGAAACTCCTCCCCTTTTGTGTATCCGAACTCAATTGACCCCTTTGAGGTAAATTTAATGGCGTTCTTTACAAGGTTGGAGAGAATTGCATATAGTTTCTCTCTGTCTGTATTGATAATAGAATCTTTTACAAAGAGGGGCTTTTTGGATAGGAGTAAAACCCTCTTTGCCTCTGCGTCAGGACTAAGCAGATTGTAAATATAATCAATTTGTTCATTTATACTCGTCTGGCTAATAGTGACATTCATCAGTCCCGACTCAATCTTGGCTATCTCTGTAATGTCATTTATTATGTTAAGCATTCTCGCTCCGCTTTTCTCAATAATCTGAATATACTCCTGCTGCTGGTCTCCGGTTAGTCCCGGCTCTTTAAGTAAATTAGAAAATCCCAGAATTCCGTTCATCGGGGTTCTTATTTCGTGACTCATATTGGCAAGAAATGCAGATTTTAACCTGTCGCTCTCTTCTGCTCTCTCCTTAGCCTCAGTAAGTTCGGCTGCCATTCTCTTCTCCAGGGTTACATCTTTTTTTATGGCCAGGTAATTTACGACCTCTCCGCTCTCATTTATTATTGGCGATATTGTTGTTGCCTGCCAGTAAAGCTCTCCGTCCTTTCTTCTGTTATGCATCTCACCTACCCACTTGTTTCCGGAGCTGATTGTACTCCATAATTGTGTATAGAACTCTTTTGTGTGCTCTCCGGAATTGAGTAGCCTTGTATTACTGCCTGTGAGCTCCTCATTTGAATACCCTGTAAGTTCCGATGATGCGGGGTTTGCATACTCAATTACTCCATTTACATCTGTAATCATTATGGCGCTTGAACTTTGCTCCACAGCACGGGAGAGTTTAAACAACTGCTCTCCGGATTTTTTACTATTGGTTATATTAACATTAAAACCATACCAAGTTACACTTCCGTCCGGAAGTCTCTCAGGTGTAGATTTGGACAATATCCACTGAACCGGCGTCCCTGGCAAAAGAACCCTGAACTCACAAGTGAAATAGCTGAGATGTTTGGCTGAATTCTCGATATCATTAATAACTCTTACTGCGTCATCCGGGTGAATCACTTTTGCAATAGGAGCAAAATCATCAAGCACATCTTCCGGTGCACAGCCAAAGATATTTTTAATTCCTTCAGATGCTATTGGAACTGTATATTTCCCCTCGGGGCTGCGTGTAAACTGGAAAATAAGGTCCGGTACATTAGCCGATAACTTCCTGAATTGAATATCCTTCTCCCTCAACTTATCCTGTGCAAGTTTACGATCTGTTATATCAAGGGCTGTAAATGTAACCCCTTTATTGTGGTCGGTGGGATCAAACGGGGTAGAAGATAAGAGTATATCAATTATTATCCCATCCTTCCTACGCCATTTAGTCACGACGCTACCGGTTCCTCTCTCCCGGATCTGCCTGTATTTCTCTTCACCTACAAAGTCGTACTCCTCTTTGGAAGGGTAAACCATTATTGAATTTTTACCTATTACCTCATCTCTTGAGTAGCCTGTTATCTCAGAAAATTTAGGATTTACTTCGGCAAAAACTCTGTCGACTAAAAATCCTATTCCAATTGGAGCGGCAAGAAAGATGCTTTGAAGCCTGTTAAAAGCCTCCCCGCTGGCTTCTTCCTTTATATTCATAATTTTATCTGTTGTTAAAACCCGGTCGTTAATTTCTGTCTTGATTTCAATAATCACTAAATATAAGAAATGCTTTAGTTATTAACAATTATTTATCATTTACAACTTGAACTTTTTGTATCTTTCACTAAAAACAATTGAGAGATGAAAAAGGTAATAAACTATTTAAATAGTCTTAATAGCAACAATAATAAAGCTTGGTTTGACGCTCATAAAAAAGAGTTTCTGGAGGCCCGGGCCGTTTTCAATGATTTCACAGATAGGCTCATAAAAGGAATATCTGAATTTGACCCTCAGGTTAAAAATCTTTCGGTTAAAGATTGCACCTATAGAATCTACCGTGATGTCCGTTTTTCTAACGACAAAACTCCATACAAGAGTCATATGGGGGCCTTTATCTCCCCTCACGGAAAAAACTCCGGCTACTCCGGCTACTATTTCCACATAGAAGCCTCCAACGCAAATTACATCGGCGGACATATACTCAGCACCGGTATTTATCGCCCTGCTCCTAAAATTCTTAAGAGTATACGCGAAGAGATTATGCTTAACGGAGAGAAGTTTTTAGAAGCTGTCTCTATTGCAAACGGGTTCAATCTGGACAGTGGAGATGCCTTAAAAAGAGTGCCTTCCGGCTTCCCGGCAGAGTCTCAATTTGCAGATTTTTTTAAACTGAGAAACTACTTTCTTGTTCAGTATGTAGATGATAACTTCATCTTGAGCGATAAACTGCTGGTAAACACAATTCGAGAGTATAAGAAAACAGTGGTCTTTAACAATCTGTTAAACCTCTCCATTGATTATGCTAACAGTAGCTCCAGTCAGGAGCTGTTTTAATGCTTAGTTTGTAGTCTGATTATTTATTATCTTTGGAATCAGTTTCAAAAGATCCCCAAGTAATATCTAAATTTATCTCATAATGAGTGTACTGATTGTTGTAATTGGCGCAGGAGTTATCCTGTTTATCTCCTATTTGACATACGGAAGATTTTTAAGTAAAAAAGTATTTGCACTGGATGACACAAAAGTTACCCCTTCGGTAGAGATTAATGACGGTTGTGACTACGTGCCAGCAAAAAAGAGTATGCTTCTGGGGCAGCACTTCTCTGCTATTGCGGCTGCCGGGCCCATAAACGGGCCTATTTTAGCCAGCGTAATGTTCGGTTGGCTACCTGCTATGCTTTGGGTACTCATAGGCTCTATTTTCATAGGAGGAGTACACGATATGGGCTCGTTGATAGCATCTGTTCGTAACAAGGCCAGGTCAATTACAGAGGTGATGAAACTACACGTATCACCCAGAGCCTGGATTCTCTTTATGATCTTTATTTGGATTGCTCTGGTCTATGTAATAATTGCATTTACAGATATAACTGCCAGCTCGTTTGTGGGAATTGTGACACTTGAATCCGGAGAGAGGGTAAGCGGTGGCGCGGTTGCATCTTCTTCTGTTATGTATCTTATTCTGCCAATTATTATGGCTCTGCTTATGAAGTTCGGAAGAATGAAAGAGTGGTTATCTCTGGTGATCTTTCTCCCTCTGGTGGGCGTGGCTATTTGGGGGGGACAGTTTATCCCAATAAATCTTCCAATATCAGATCCTGCAACCGCTCAAAAAATATGGGGTGTTATAATTCTCATCTACTGTATCGCAGCCTCTTTGCTTCCTATGTGGGTTCTTCTTCAGCCGAGAGGCACTCTGGGAGGCTACTTCCTCTACGCATCTCTTCTTATTGCAGCTGTTGGGCTTATCTTTGGAGGATACTCTATTAACTACCCCGCGTTAATCGACTTTGGGGCAACCGGGGCATCTTTCTGGTTTCCTATGTTTCCAATTCTCTTTATTACAATTGCCTGTGGTGCCTGCTCCGGATTTCACGCGCTGGTATCTTCCGGTACTACCAGTAAACAGTTAAGGAAAGAGAGTGATGCAAAGCCTGTGGGCTATGGGGCTATGCTGCTGGAGGGGATGGTTGCGGTTGTCTCCATAGCGTTTGTAATGATCCTTACACAGGATTCCGATATGATTAAACGTGCCCCCAATTTTATCTATGCATCCGGCATAGGAAGATTTATGGAGATTCTTGGTGTTTCCGCCACATTTGGAATTACTTTCGGGCTGATGGCATTCACAACCTTTGTTTATGACACCCTGGATGTGTGCACTCGCCTTGGGAGATATATAGTAGAAGAGCTCACCGGGTTAAAAGGGTGGGCAGGTAAACTGATAGGGACACTCTTAACGGCGGGAGTCCCTGTATTCTTTATTTTCCAGACAATGACAGACTCAAAAGGGAATGATGTGCCGGCCTGGAAGATATTCTGGAGTACGTTTGGAGCATCTAATCAGCTTCTGGCAGCTCTGGCTCTGGTAGCTATTACGATATGGCTGATGCATACAAGAAAAGGGTCAAGGGTTTGGCTTGCTGCATTTATTCCTGCGGTAATTATGTTTGCAATGTCAAACTGGGCGCTGGTGATTGCTGTCTATAACGGTTGGGTATTAAAAACTACCCACCCATCTATCCCCTGGGTATCACTTTTTCTTATAATTTTATCGGTATTGGTTGCTATTGAGACCTCCTTTTCATATATAAAAAGTAGGAAGATACATTCGTAAATTGGAAAATATATGTTTACGTTTGGTAAAGATTTTTTCCACTCATTTACTTAGGCAGCCCACATACATTGAGTATTTATATACTGAAGAAATACTTTTGTGGTTTTTTATGCAGCTCATAATTAGCGCGTTATGAGCACCACTTTGAAATAGTTATTATGATCTCTCATTTTTATTGATTTTTCGTGGCACACTTTCTGATTTATAATAGGCAAAGAGAAATTAATAAACACA
>CAYGOE010000056.1:0-12320 GCA_964351405.1 uncultured Muribaculaceae bacterium
TGTTTGAGGTCATCTGATATAGTACCCTGTTATCCAGGTGTAGGAATCCTATTGTGAAGTTCTTCTGAATATGAGCAGAGAGTATGCTCACCAAATTATTGTCCTGTGCTGCAATCCCCTGTATTCCGTAGTAGATGGGATTGTTTATAAGTGAGTATCCTGCAAAGAGACTCATCTTGTATTTAGGGATACTTAGATGCCCCTCGATCTTAGTTTCGGTTATATTTGCAAAGTTATTCTCCCAACTGTAGTGGTTTGAGTAGTATGAGCTTGAGAACCAGCTTGGACGACTGTTCTCCAACAGGAATCTGCCTGTGAAGTGAATCCCCTCTTTGTGCGGATATAATGAGAAACCCGCTTTTGCATCCAGCTTAAAATTGTTTGCGTAATAACCGGATAGGTAGTAACGGGCAAATGCATCCCAACGGAAATATTTTCGGAAGTTTCCATCTGCGCCAAAGTAGAGATATACATTGTTATGCACAGTGTTAGATTTATTGCTGATGTAAAATTCCGGCCGAAAGTTGTAGATACCGAGAATCTGGTAGCCAATGCCACCATCTAATCTTGAAATTATAGCCTCTTTAGCCCAGGGCTGGAGTCTTAAAAAAAATCTGTTTTCAATGTTGTTGACCCGGATCGAATCAAATGTAGTTGTCGGAGACATTAAGAACATATTATTGTATAGAGCTCTGGCAACAGAGTCCGTAAGCCCTATCTCATCTGTATACTTCTTACTATAGGTTGAGTATTCGAAAGAGTGGCCAAAGTATGTAGTTGTTCCCTCTCCGGATTTGAGTGTATCACTCTTGAAAATTCTGATAGGAATACCATAGGAGTGTGTGAGAAAAAAAGTTTTTCTCTTAAGGTGGTTGTCTGCAGACTCCAACCTGTATTCTAATGTTTTTGAGTCCTCTACCGTGGTGTCTGTTACCATAGTGTCGTTGATAATACCTCCATTCTCCTCCCTCTTGACACCTTGAGAGATAAAACCGGAGTGCATTACATAACGCCTCCCCAGGTAGTTTGCGTAGAGTGCAAGAGTTCTGTTGTCTGTAGACTCTCTACCCAGAAGACCTTTTCCGCCGAATCTCTCGTATGAGAAGGTCATATTAAAAGAGGGGGAGAGATTCTGGGTGTGAAGAATTTTAATATTGCTCTCCTCTTTCTCTCTGTTGGCAAAAAGGGTTCCCCAGTAGCCAAACTCTGTATATGGGGTCTTTACATTGTAGAAGCGAAGGTTTGCAGGGGTGTAGCTGTATACAAGATATGGTTCAAAAGGCTCAAAAATATCCAGTTTCTCTCTCTTAAAGTAATTATGAAGTTGAGTTGCAGAGCCGACAACACCTAGATAGGCAGCTCCGACATCTCGTCTCATAAATGGGTAGTCGTTAAAGTTCTCCCGGTAGGTGGTGTCCGGATTAACAAAAGTTATCTTATTGAGATAGTTATCGTGTTTCCAGGTAATGAGTCTTTTGTATTTAAGAGAGTCATCTACAATATATGTGTCCAGCATTCTGGGTATCGACCATCTTATACTATCCTTTACACCTTTTATGCTGTCCTTTATCTTCCTCTCTTTAACCCTCTCTTTGTATCGGGTCTCTTTAGCCAGTATTTTAAGCTCTTCAGCTGAGAGAAGTGTAGTGTCAGATGCTTTTTTTGATGTATCTGTCTGCTTTATAAGTGTATCTCTATTTTGTTTTAGAGTGACTGCTTTAGAAATTGGTTTGTGATAGTCACGGGATTGAGCCGGTATGTATAAGAGCACTACGGCTATTAAAGCCGTAATGCTCATTATAAATCTTCTCAAATTGTCTCTATGTCTGCTCATAACAACCCGCAAACATACAAAAATTATTCCAATAATAAGTTTTAGAGCAGACTATACCCCTGCTACTCTTCTCTTGTACTCTGCAATACAGGAGTCCAGTCTGACGTGAGCAGTTGTATCTCCAGGCACATTATGAGATGGGTGAATATAGAGTTTAACCCCTCTATCTGCAAGAATTTCGGCAGTGGTAGTAACAGTCATCCACACCAAAGTTATAAAAGCCAGGGTTGAAACCGGACCCACTTTGTCTATGTGTTTTTTTAACGGAACGCTTGCATCTACGAGCGGTGCACAGGAGTCAACAACCAGGTCGGCAATCTGGAAAAGGGTTTTGCCGCAAGAGTGTCTGGTTTTTTTATCGGCAGATTCGGCTGCAGAACCAAAAACAATAACTTTCATTCCCAACTCTTTAGCCTTTAATGCAACATCAATATTGACATTGTTGATCCCGGTATGGGAGAAGATCCACATTGTGTCTCTGCTATCAAAATTGTATGACTTCATAATGGCATTGCCATAACCCTCTGCTCTCTCCAGAAAGAGAAACTGATGGATTCCCATCTCTCCGGTTATTTTTGTAAAGAAGGTAAGGGGAAGCTCAACAATTGGGTGAAAACCTACAAAACCACCAATTCTGGGGTACATCTCCTCAACCGGAATCGTAGCGTGTCCACAACCAAAGGTGTGTACCCACCTGCCCTGCTCTATAGAATCTGCCATTAATGTGGCGGCTTTTTTAATACTTTCAAGCTGACTCTCTTCAATTCGGGACATCACATCCCTTGCATTTTTTAACCATTCAAGTGCTAACATAATCTTTTTGTTGTTATTTGTTAATTGTAGTGTTTCTGTTTGTTATAGAGAGGTTGGTCAGATAGAGGATAATGATTGCAGCAGCTGATCCAATCACTATCAGATGAAAACTACCCAGAGATACAACACCTACCAACAGGTTAATAAGGGTGTTACCGATAAGGGCAATCACTAGTGCAAAGCTAAAAGCACTACCAGAGATCTCTTTATATTTTTGCCCTACCTCACCCAATATAATAGGGAAGGTAGATGCAAAGCCCAGGCCCATCATAAATGTACCAGCCAGAGCAGTTACAAAACCTGGGATTAGCGTAATAACCGTTATCCCTATAGCAGCGATTACCATACTGATAATAAGAATAATCGTTTTTGATAAAACTCTCAGCAGCACTCCCAACACAAGCCTACCTACACCAATCCCCACTATCATTGATGTGAGGGCAAGCATAGCTTGTTGAGGATCTACTCCCGCCTCGCTCTCAAGATATGTTGGAATCCAGTTATTGCTTATTCCCTCAAGCCCGCTCTGGAAAAAAAGTGTAAAACTGAGCAGAAGTATTGCAGGCTCTTTCGCCATAGATATTATTTTACCAATAGGGAACCCCTGTTTGAACTTAGCTTTTGGAAAGGTTACAATCGTGAAATAGAGTACACTGATGTACATTATCACTCCGGCTCCGCTAATGATCGAGGTGTATGGGATCTTTTTTGAGAGGGTTGCAAACAGTAGCGGAATAGCAATTGCCCCCACAGTATAGAAGACCCCCAGGATACTTAAGTTTGAAGCCCTATCTCTATCTGAGGAGATATCTGAGACCAGAGCATTTGTGAGACCGTTGAGCACTCCTCCGCCAAAGCCTATCAGGAAAATTGAGAACCTGACCATAGCAATGCCCTCTACAAAAGCGAGCATCTGCAAGCCTGAAATTGTTACAATACTGGACGAAATTATGAGCCATTTGTACCCGAATCTGTCAATTACCGGACCAAAAAGCAGGGAGCCCAACAGCACACCGAGAGGAAGTAGTCCTGCAAGAGTAGAGGCTGCAGATGTGTCAAGGGCAAATTTTTTAATGAGAGAGGGTAGAACGGCGCCCATAATTACAAATGCAACGCCAAAGAAGATCATCCCGGTAAATCCGGCAGCAAGCACGTAGGGTTTTTTTATCTCTTTTTCCATATTCTTTCTTTGTCTAACATTTATTTTTGGGTACTGTTGATATATCCCATTCTCGCTATCGCTCCTGCTCCGTAGAGTCCGGCACTATCCACAAGTGACGTGGCTGCAAAGCGGCATTGATTAATTGCTATCGGCTGAGCCCATTTTTTTGCCTCCTTGTATATATCATCTATATATGAAGATGCAGGACCAAAGACTCCACCTCCAAAGATTATCATCTCCGGATTGAATAGGCTCACAAAGTTGGCAGCAGCCATTCCCCACATCTCTATTGCAATATCAAGTACCTCCTTTGCAATTGAATCTCCACTTTTTAAAGCGGCAAAAACCTCGTGTGCAGTGATAGAGTCGGTGGGATATTTAGATAACTCACCACTATAGCTCCCGATTGATAATCTTTGGGTTAATATTTTTCTGGCCTGCATTGCAATTCCGCTCCCCGATGCGTGACTCTCAAAGCATCCGCAACTGTCCCACTCTTTGTTATAGGGTGGCTTGAGTGCCATCCAGCCGGTGGCCCCGACAATATCCGATGCACCGTGAAGAACCCTTCCGTCAATCAGGATACCTGCACCAATTCCTGTACCCACTGCAATAAAAATTGCATTCTCGCAACCTTTTGCAACACCCTGGCTAACCTCTCCTAAAATATAACAGGTTCTATCACTCTCAACCATAACCGAAGAGTTTGGGAAATGTTCGGAAAGTCTCTTTTTAAGGGGGTAGTTCTCCCAGAGCGGGATGTTTGGTGCCCATACATCGCCACTCTTTGAGTATGCAATACCGGGTACACAAATCCCTATGCTCTTTTTATGGTCACTCCTAATTGAACCTTTGGAAAGGAGGCTATCGCATAGTGTAAATATTAGCTCTGCAACTGCGTCTCCACCCCTCCCCTCCAAATAGAGGATTTCGCTCAATAACATTACATTGTTCTCTGTAAATAGAGCCCCCGAAATTTTTGTACCGCCAAGATCAAGTCCTATATATACCATATAATTAAGTGTTAACAGGGTTAGATTATTGTATGGGAAACTATGTTATCAGATAAAAATCACACCTCTCTCAGATAGCACTTTTAATGTCTCATTATGGCCCTTTTCATCTACATAAGAGAGAGCCTCTTTTAAAACAAATACATTGAACCCGGCAGTTAACAGATCTATTGCTGTCTCTTTTACACAATACTCTGTGGCAATACCGCTTATAACCACATCTGAAACTCCCTTAGATATTAGAAACTCTCCCAATTTTACTGCAAAACGGGATTTTGCCTCAAAGCCGGAGTACTGCTCCTGAGATGGATTTTCACCTTTTCGAAGAATATTTAATTTGTTTGGCCTGCTCTGTGGTTTGTTCACAAGTTTATAGAAATCTTCGTGAACCTGATGCCCTTTGGTGCCAACTACGCAGTGAGTAGGCCATATTCCGCCGTTCTCAATAAAAGAGCAGTGGTTACGGGGGTGTGAATCTGCAATATAGACTACAATTTGATCCGGATTATCATTAATGTACTCAATACTGCTCTTAACTGCATTAAAGGAGTTTTGGCAGGCCAGAGATCCGTCAATAAAGTCGTACAACATATCTACGACCAAGTGTGCTCTCTTCTTATTGTTGGTTGTCATAAAAATCTTTTATCTCTTTTACAAGAGAGTTTATAAGGTTGTTTTTCAAATCATAAAGGTCATCCGAAATGTCCACTTTATAATAGTGAGGATTGATTAATCTCTTCTGGGTTTCGTTTAGTGAGCCAAGGTTGTTAAGATAGTACTCTCTCCTTTGTTGTATGGGTTTGCGAACCAATACCACCTCACCATCTTTTATTATTATACTCTGTAGGGGTTTGAATTCATAACTATCTTTCTCGAATGTCGTTGTTTTAGTGTCGTCAAACTCGTCGCGGATTGTAATGTATTCTCTGTTCTCAATTTTTTTAGCTAGAGAATCTCCTCTGAGACAGGTGATATCTGCCTTGAACATACCGTTCCGAATTACACGGTAGGTTATCTGAAACCCGGGGTTGATAGCTTTACTCTTATCTTCGGATCTTTTAAGAACAGGCTCATTATCAATTTTAACCAACTTATATACATTCCCAAAGCAGGGGTTATGTTTGCTGGTTGCAATGGCATCACCAACCCCGTAGGCGTCAATCTTTGCATTCTGACGTTCAAGTTCTGCAATAATGTACTCGTCCAGAGAGTTGGTTGCAAATATTTTGCATCTTTTAAGCCCCGCTCGGTCCAACTCCTCCCTGCAAACAGATGAGAGATATGCAAGGTCACCGCTATCCAGCCGAATGCCGTAGCTACTGGCATAGCTATCGTTAACCCCATTATCCAGATAGGCACGGATTGCATTTTTTAATCCACACCTAAGGGTGTCATATGTATCTACAAGCAGTACAAGAGGTTCGCCAAAATGGCTCTTTATATAGGTATTGAAAGCCTTTAACTCTCCTGCAATTGTGCATCCGAATACATTTATAAAGCTATGAGCCATTGTTCCGGTAGATTCAATATCAAATATATCTCCGGTAATTACATTGGATGAGTTGAGACACCCACCAATGATTGCCGCTTTAGCTCCGTAAACTGCTGCCCAAGGGCCGTGGGCTCTTCGGGAGCCAAACTCGCTGACAGGCTTATTTGTAGATCTTGTGACTCTGGAGGCTTTAGTGGCAATTGCCATCTGATGATTCATAATTGAGAGAAGAGGTGTCTCCAGTAGTTGTGCCTCTATCAGCGGCCCCTCAACTGTAATTATCGGTTGAGTGGGAAATACAATCTCGCCCTCTTCCATAGAGTATACATTTCCGGTAAATTTCATTTGGGAGAGGTATCTCCGGTACTCTCTGTACTCCTCACCGGGCAAGAACCTCTCAAAAAAGGTTTCATCTGCACTACCCAATCCGGATATCATCTTGACAGCCTCCTCAACTCCGCTCACTACAGCCCAGTTGTTTTTGTCCGGGGCACTTCTGTAAAAAAGATTAAAGACAGCTCTTTTGTTTTGAAAACCTTCGTCAAAAAAGGTTTTACCCATTGTGTACTGATACCTGTCCGAGCAATATGATATATTGAAAAAATTGATCATCATCCGGTAATTTCGAAATAGATATCAAAGGTACGAAAAAACGGAAACTTAAAAAACCTCTTTGAGAAGCTCTTTTGCTACCAGATCTTGTGCAATATGGATAATTATTACTGGGAAGATAGAACCAGTAAGATAGAAGATTGTGCCTATTGCAACTCCTGCAAGAGCCGGCTTTAGTGCCTCTTTGCCCTGATATATATGTCCTATAGCAAATAGCACAGAGGAGATTGCAATAATGATCAGCCCGTTTGTGGGTCCAAAGATGAGTGGAGTTGCAAAAAAGAGATATCCCCTGTAGTTTATCTCTTCAGTTATACCTGCAGATATTGCCAGCAGAGTCCAGGCTCTCTTCTCCTTTTGTGTGACCGGAAGCATCATCCTCATTGTAACGGGGATTTTATTGGCGTGCTCTTCACGAATTTTGTCACTTAAACGGAAGGAGATAATAGCGTATAAACTATAGATAAAATATATTGCCGCTCCTGCAAGTGCTCCGTAAAAATATAGATCACCTACCTCATTTATTTGAGAAGAGGGAGTTACAAAGCCAAGATCTGTAAAACTGAAACCTGAGATCAAAACAGATAACACTATTGCTAATGTGGGAATCCAACTCCATATAATAGAAGTTCTGTACCATAATGTTTTGTTGTATGTCCAGTTCATCAATTGGTCCCTTAGCCTTTTGCTTTGATAGTAACCGGCAATAGGGTAAACAACAGTCATAATAGTAATTACCGCAATAAAGAGGATAAGATTTAGTATGTAATTGGTATCAGAGAGGGGTTCAATCATTTTGTAAAGAGTATGGTATAATTTAATCAAATAAGATATATACCAGTGAGCCTGCAATGTACCCTGCAAATGCTAAAAGAGAGATGTGTTTAAGGTACCAGTTGAATCTTATCTTTTCCAACCCCATAACTACCACACCTGCAGCAGATCCTATAATTAGCATCGAACCGCCAACACCTGAGCAGTAGGCTAAAAACTGCCAGAAAGTCCCATCCATTACGAAGTTCTGCATAAATTCCGGATTGGCCATTGTTGCCAACGTAGAAGGGTCTATTACCGGGTACATACCTATTGCAACTGCTACTAGAGGGACGTTATCCACCACAGAAGAGAGAGCCCCAATTATCATATCAATCAGATAGATGTTCTGAGTTTTCTCATTAAGAAAGTTTCCTACAATATTTAGAACTCCGGTTGCCTGGAGAGACAACACTGAGAGAAGTATTCCAAGGAAGAATAGTATCGTGGCTGTATCGATTCTTTTTATAACAGTAGTTACCCTGTTTTTAAGTGAGTCTTTAAATCTGGCTCGGCTGAAAAGAATCTCTGTATATATCCAGATAATTGCCAGAGATGACATCACTCCAAGGAAAGGGGGTAGACCGGTAAAGAATTTAAAAACAGGAACAAACAGAAGTGCCAGAACCCCGATTGCAAGAATAGTAATGCTCTCTCTCTTCCCGATAGCATCCTCTTTAACAGCAGTTGTAGCCTTTTTTAAGACATTTTGAGCACCACCTTTAAGCAGTCTTGTAACAAAAATAAGAGGAACCAGCGTTGATATTAAACTAGGCAAAAATAGTGATTTAATTAAAGGAAGTGAGGAGATCCTACCCTTTATCCACAACATAATGGTTGTGACGTCACCAATGGGAGACCACGCACCACCGCTGTTTGCGGCTATTATTATCATACTTGCGAAGACCCATCGCTCTTTATAATTTGGAATCATCTTCTTGACTAGCATAACCATAACTATTGCAGTGGTAAGATTATCCAAGACTGACGACATAAAGAATGTAATTCCGGCTATAATCCACAGTAATTTTCTTTTGTCCTTTGTTTGGATTTTACGGGTAATAATATCAAATCCATTATTAGCATCTATAAGCTCTACTATTGTCATTGCCCCTATAAGAAAAAAGAGGGTCGATGAGACATCTCCAAGATATTCAATAAGCTGAAATTCAACAATGAACATTCGACTCTGTTCAATGATCGAGAGCTCTTTAAGATGTTGATTGTTAGCAATGAACTCTGTAAATGAGGCTGGATTTTCTAATGAAGCAGAGAGGGGGGTGAGTACTATATAAATAACCCAAAGAACTCCGGCCATTAGCAGTGCTATGGCTGCCTTATCAATTTTAATCTTGTGTTCCATAGCTATACAGACATAGCCAACGATGAACACTATAACCATTAACTCCAAAGCTTAAATATTTTAAAAAGAGATGGCGAAGTTAGATATAAAATGCAGCCGTTGTTCAAAAAAAACGCTTTTATTGCATAAGCACTTTTGGCCTTTGAGGTTCTCCTATCTTCTCTCCGTTTAATCCAAGATATTTATCTGACTTAGTATACTCTATGCCAATTTTATCCAGTAACGGTTCAACAGCCACCTGGTGTACCTGAAGTCCGATATCCCACGGATTATAACCCAGCAGGAGTGCTGTAATCTCTTCATAGGTAAGAGAGGGAATCCCAAAACCACCCTCTCCGTATGTAACTCCCTCCATCTCGGCAATAACATATTGCCATCTGTCGAGAAAAAATGTACAACCGGGACAGTTCCCTATTATAAGATCCGGACTATAGGGTTTCATTGAGTCAAACTTGATCTTTGAATTTGTCACCGAGTAACCTCTGTTCTCTTTTAAGAGATACTGCCGGAATCCGAACCCGCAACAGTGTCTCCTCTCCGGATAGTTAACCTGCTCTCCTCCGAACTCGTCCGTAAGCCCTGCAAGAACATATGGATACTCTGCTCCTCCAATACATTTCTCAGGGAAAATTTTTGCATAATGGCAGCCTATGTGATCTACAATTTTAAGAGGTAACCCTGTTTGCTTGTCTATTAATCTGTATTTTAATTTTTTAGAGAGCTCTTGCCTGTATTTAAAAATCAGATCGCTGGCGTGAACAACATTTTTAGGAATCTCGAACACCCTTCCGGTAGAGTTAAAGAGCTGCTCTCTGGTTTTTTTTAGTGTCTCAGGGAAGTGGTGCCAAGTCTCTATTACTTCTGAATAGATTCCAAACGAGGTGACGCAAGAGCAGACAAGATTTTCGTAGCCGGCATCCCGCATTAGCGAAAACTGCCTTGCCACTACAGTCATTGTTGTCTCAAAAGGGATTAACCCACTGTGATAGGCTATACCTGTACAGGTGGTTTGAGCAGGATCGTCAAAGATGTCTTTTCCAAGTTCTTCTCTCAATATTCTTAAGAATATACCCTCTGCAGCCGGAAACACATTCTGTCTTATACAGCTCCTGGCATAGTAGTAGTGGTCATTAGCAATCTCCTTCTGATATATCTGCCAATCAAGATTTTTTACAGGCTCAATTATAGTATTCATTACACTTCCTCCAGTTTTCTAAATCTCTCCATTGCACCTGTCTCCATAAAAATGGCCTTAAGCTCATCCAGAGAACATTTAGGGATAGCCCTAAGTGTGCCTGCTCGATCCTGTTTGTAACTGCATCCCAATCTCTCCAGTACCTTCTCCTTATTATCTCTTATCCAATCCCATACTGGCCCCTGCTCGGGAAACCTATCTGTATTAATGCCGTCAAAATAGACGCAGTACCCATATTCAAGCATATGACTACTAATAGTTCTCATCAACTCTCTCTGCATTCTCCCCTGGTGGCTCTCCCGAAATAGACCTCTCTCAATGGAGAGTGCCCTTAACGACTGGATAACGTATACGGGTGTATTGTTTCGAGGGCACCTGGTTTTGCAAGAGATGCACTCACCACATCTCCAGATGGTATCAGAACGTAGTAAACTTTTAAGCTCCTCTTCGTCTCCATTCTGGACAATATTCATAACCTCTCTCGGGTCGTAGTCAAAAACTCCTGCAGCAGGACAAATTGCAGTACAGGTACCGCAATTGATACAGGCTTTAAGACCCTCCTGATATCTTATATCCTCTTTAAGCGAGTCGTAAAGTGATTTTGTGTGCATCCAAGTTGGTTTATATCTATTTTAAGAAAAATTTCTTTTCTTAGTAAATCATTCATTTGAAAATTTATTCTGAATAGCTATTTTACACCTCTTTCTATAACTTTTTTTTAAAATTTGTAGGCAGCTTTTCTCATTTGAGAGGGCGTTCCAAAAGGTTTTGGAGGATTAAGATATCTCTCAAGATATTTATGGATTTCAAAGCGGATATCTGTAGCCACCTTAGTATCTATTCTGTCAAACCCGTGACCTCCGGGGGAGTTCTCAAACACTTTGTAATCAAATTGGCGACTGTGAGCCTTAAGCGAATCTATCATCAGAAGGACCTCCTCAACATATACATCGTTGTCGTTGGTGTTGGTATGAATAAGAAGAGGCTTCACAAGCTCTTTGGCGTAGGTTGAGGGAGATCTTCTTTTGTACTCCTGTGGATTCTCTTCTATTGATTCACCTATATGATATTTTGCTGTGAAATTTGCGGTGTAATCGGGAGTGTGGGAGGCGAGTCTGTTTGCCAGATCGCTTACCGGAACTCCTGCAAATGCAACGTTATACTTTTGCGGATGTCTCAAAATATGCATCAGCGAGATCATCCCGCCGTGGCTCCAGCCAACTATCCCAACCCTGGTTGAATCTACAATATCGTAGTTCTCTACCATATAGTCGCGGCTAACCATTACATCTTCATTCTCCAGACCTCCGTAGTCGATATTCTCGTAGGTAGCCCTTCCATACCCTGTGCTACCCCTGTACTCTGCAGACACCACGATATATTGTTGTGCGATAAACTCTCTTACGATATGAGCGTAGTAAGTAGAAAAATCTGCGTGAATTCCGCTGTGAGGGAGTACAATAAGAGGGTACTTTTTGTTTGGATTAACAGACTTCGGAACAAAAACATAGCAGTAGAACTGCAGTGGATTGGCCGCAAAACGGTCATCTTCACGAAGCGGCTTCCATCTTGGGGGCCCTGCTAACCTCACTTTATCTACAAAGGCAATATCTCCGAGCATATTGTGCCACATAAGATCGTCTACCTTCTTTATGATAATATCGTGGGTATGTCTGTACCCATCTACCTGCTTTTTAAGGGCTTTAATTTCGTTAATGAGCTCTTCGTTCTCGGTTTGGGCAAATGCAGAGCCGGTTATAGCCATCATCCCGGCCAGCGTTACTATAAGTGTAAGCAGATGTTTTTTCATAGAAAAAAGATTTTCGAAACAAATATAGTGAAAATAAGCCCTCCGCACAACGGGCACCTCCATCCTCATTGTTGTTGAAATTCTCACAGCAGAAACACATATATTGCACGTTACGGGCTTATAAAAACCCTTCGCACATCGGGCACGTCCATCCTCAACGTTGTTGAATCTCACACAGCAGGAAAGCATATTTTAAACGTTGCGGTCTTATAC
>CAYGOE010000057.1:0-11972 GCA_964351405.1 uncultured Muribaculaceae bacterium
TTATCGGAGGAGACGGATGGGCTTATGATATTGGATACGGTGGTCTTGACCACGTACTGGCATCGGGCAGTAACGTTAATGTTCTTGTTCTTGATACAGAGGTTTACTCTAACACAGGAGGTCAGTCATCTAAATCTACTCCGGTTGGTGCAGTAGCAAAATTTGCAACCTCCGGAAAGAAGATTCGCAAGAAAGACCTTGGTATGATGGCAATGAGCTATGGCTATGTTTATGTAGCACAGGTGGCTATGGGAGCAAATCAAAACCAACTCTTCAAAGTACTTAAAGAGGCTGAGGAGTATGACGGGCCATCTTTGATTATCGCTTACTCACCTTGTATCAGTCACGGGTTAATGAATGGTATGGGAGCAACCCAAAAAGAGGAGAAACTGGCAGTCGAATGCGGTTACTGGCAACTTTACCGATACAACCCAATGCTTGAGGCAGAGGGTAAGAATCCATTTACGCTGGATAGCAAAGAGCCGGATTGGACTAAGTTCCAGGAGTTTCTTAAGGGAGAGGTGAGGTATACTTCACTGGTTAAAACATTCCCTAAGGAGGCCGAGGAGCTATTCAAACTTACCGAGGAGTTTGCCAAATGGAGGTACAACTCTTACAAGAGGTTGACCACTGCAGCAGAGTAATATCTCTTCAACACTAAAAAGAGGGTGACTAAAAATTAATGTCACCCTCTTTTTTTAATTAGAGACATATATCTCCGAAAATCATCTGCAATTATTCAAGCGTTTTTAGAACTGCATCGGTAATCTGCTTTTCGCGCAGAATCGTCTTGTCGAAAATTAGTTGTGCCTCCTCTACTATCGCATCTGCAACAACTCTGTCTTTAAGATCCTTTGAGTTAATCCTAACATTCATATATGCTCCAAAAATGGCCGACCTCAGCGCGAGTGCTCCCACTCCTGCATCTGATACAGAGTTTGGATTTCCCTCTTTAACCATAACCTCAATCAAATCAAATGCTCTGTACGCAACCTCCATCGTTTTAAAAGGAATTGCTGTTGCGTAAAGAGTGGCCTCCTGAATAGCTTTGCTTCTGGCCTCCTTTTCGGAATCGCTTCCTTTAGGAAGTCCAAACGTCTCCATAATTTTTTTGAATGCATTAGTATCTTCATCCACAAGAAAGAGCATCTCAGAGATAATCTCCTGCCCCTTTTCTGCCCAATCTGCAAAATAGCTCCATCTATCATCCCAACCGGCTTTGTGAGAAGAGAGGTTAGCGACCATTGTTCCAAGAGAGGCACCTAATGCCCCCATAAGTGCAGATACCGAGCCACCTCCGGGAGCGGGTGATTCACTTGCTGTCTCTAATACAAAGCCCCGGCAGGTTAAATCTATCAATCTTTTTTCGCTGCCATCTTCTATAAGGTATTCGATAACCTTCTCTTTGGGGTCAAAAGGTTTGAGATCGTCAAGCCCCATAGATTTAACAGCAATCTTAATAATCTCCTCCTGTGAAACTCCTGCAGAGCGGCTCTGTTTTGCCAGATAATATTTGCCTGCATCAATGAGAACCTGTTTTGGTATCAACCCCACAATTTCACTCCCCGTAACCCTTATTCCTCTTGCAGATGCTTTTGCCACGACCTCATCAAATGCAATATGTACAGGAGTTGTTGCTATATCTGTGACATTCATTGAGACCTGCGCAATGCCGTACTCTTCAATAAACCATCCAATTGCTTTGCAACCTTTTAATGTGCCTGGAATCCAAAGGTCTTCTCCTTTTTCGTTCTTTACAACTTTGCCGGTAAATGGGTTTCCCTCTCTCATTTTACGCCCCTTCTCCCTCACATCGAATGCAATCGCATTGGCTCTGCGGGTAGATGTGGTATTGAGGTTGAAATTAATTGCTATCAAAAAATCACGAGCTCCAATTGCTGTGGCGCCTGTATGGGCTACATTTTCGGTAAAGGTTGCCGGTCCAAAATCCGGCCTCCACTCAGGGTCGGTAAATTTTTTGGATAACCCCTCATACTCCCCGGAGCGACAGTTAGCGAGATTCTTTCTTTTAGGTTCAAAAGCAGCACTCTCATAACAGTAAACAGGAATTGATAGCTCCTCCCCCACTCTTTTTGCAAGAGTTCGGGCATAATCTGCTGTCTCCTCCATAGTAATAGCGGAGATTGGGATCAACGGACATACATCTGTAGCCCCCATTCTTGGATGCTCTCCCTGATGCTGTTTCATATCAATAACCTCTGCCGCCTTTTTTATCGCCAAAAAAGCAGCCTCAACAACCTGCTTTGGCTCCCCCACAAATGTCACCACTGTCCTGTTGGTTGCTGCACCGGGATCTACATTCAAAAGTTTAACCCCCTCCACCTTCTCAATTTGGTCGGTTATCTGCTTTATAACCTGCATATTGCGCCCCTCACTAAAATTTGGAACGCACTCAATAATTTTTTTGATCATAACATAACTGCGGTTACTTCTGTTATTTTATTGTAAATATGAGTTGACTTCACTAACTGTTTTGAAATACAACTCCCTTTGGCATTTTACTCCTTAAATATTCAAGGTCAAGGTTAAAGAAGTGGTATGCAAAGAGATTTTTTGGTTTTAATGCCCAGGCTGCCTCAATGAACATCTCGTCACTCATTGTATAGGGAAGATTCTTTGGAAGAAAAGCGATATCAATATTTTTAATCTCTCTCATCTCGGGAGTTATCTCTGAGTCGCCCGCAATATAGAGCCTGTACTCTCCAAAATTGAGGATATATCCGTTACCCTCTCCTTTGGGATGATAAGGAGAACCATCCTCTCTCTTGTTTATTATATTATAGGCATAAACAGCTTCTATCTTTAACTGATCATATAAGAAGCTCTCTCCGGGATTTAGTGCATTCGCCGCAGGCAGGCTCTCCTTACAACCCTGGCTGGTCACAAAGAGGCTCTTCTCTGTTACTATCTCTTTTAAGGCATCCTCATCCAGATGGTCGTAATGGTGGTGAGTCAGTAGTATCAAATCTGCCTTAGGTTGTTTTGAGTAGTCGGCCACATTACTGTATGGGTCGACAAAGATATATTTATCATTCCACCGAATAATCAGTGATGCGTGTCCTAGCAATGTGATTGCTATATCTCCCAATGGTGTAGTGAATTTGAACATAGCTTTTATTTATTATATCTTATTTAACGAACATCTATCTCCGTGCCTTTAAGAAACATCCTCTCTACCAGTGGAGTGGATATTGCATAAGGAATATACTCAATTGATGGAATCGGGTTTGTAACAATAAGGTTAGCCACCTTTCCCACTGCAATAGTGCCGTGAGTATCGCTGATACCCATCGCAAAAGCTCCGTTAATTGTTGAGGCGTTAATAACCTCATAAGGGGTCATCTTCATTTTTAATGTGGCAAGTGCCATCATAAACTTCATATCTCCCGAAGGGGATGAACCGGGGTTATAATTTGTCGCTATTGCTACCGGAAGTCCAAAATTTATCATCTCTCTAACCGGTGCATAATTCATCTCCAGGAAGAAGGTAGAGCCTGGAAGTACCGTTGCTATTGTACCGGTTCCTCTAAGAGCTGCAAACTCCTTCTCTGCTGTGAACTCCAGATGATCTACAGAGATTGCGTTATAATTGACTCCCACCTGAACTCCTCCGGAAAAACTCATCTGATTTGCGTGAACCTTTGGTCTTAGACCATATTTTGCACCTGCTTCAAATATCCTTTCGGTATCTGCAACCGAGAAAAAACCCTCCTCTGTAAACACATCTATGTAATCTGCAAGGTTTTCTGAGGCAACAGCCGGGATCATCTCTGTAATAATCTCATCTACATACTCTTCTCTCCTGCCTCTGTACCTCAGGGGAACAGCGTGTGCTCCTAAAAATGTTGTTTTAACCGTGAGGGGTGTGATCGACCCAATCTCTCTTGCAACCCGGAGCATCTTCACCTCATCCTCTACCGTTAGGCCATATCCGCTCTTTATCTCCACAGCTCCTGTACCGAAGCGGATAATCTCCCGGGCTCTCTCCATACTTTGATTCAAAAGATCCTTTTCACTCGCGTTGTGAAGCAGTTGCGCAGAGTTAAGTATCCCTCCGCCTCTGGCTGCAATCTCCTGATAAGATAGCCCACGAATCTTATCTATATACTCCATCTCGCGACTGCCTGCATAAACCAAATGTGTATGAGAGTCACAAAATGCGGGAAGAACCATCCTGCCCGCAGCATCAATGATTTTCGCTCCGATTGTCAGATCCTCTGTAAGGTTTGACATCTCCCCGAACTCCTCAATAAGCTCTCCGTTGATTACTACATAACCATCCCGGATATTATCCAAGAGTGACATTGCTGCACCGGACCTTACCGATACCCTCTCTGTACGTTCCGTCTGAATAATCTCTTTGATATTTATTATAATAATCTTCTTCATAAAGCCGCTAAATTTCTACATCTCTTAAAAAGGCAATAGAGTTGTTGATGTGAATATACATAACTTCGTCCTCCTTCACAAATGGGACAACTCTTCTGTACTTACAGACAAACTCTTCGAGGGTGGGAGAGCTCTTTAGAGGTCTGCGAAATTCAAGTGCCTGTGCAGCATTCATCAGCTCTATAGCAAGAATCTTCTCCAGATTCTCAACCACCTGGTAACATTTTGTAGCAGCATTTGCCCCCATACTTACGTGGTCTTCTTGACCCTGAGATGAGTCTATGGTGTCAACGCAGGCAGGCGTAGCCAACTGTTTGTTCTGACTTACAATAGATGCCTGTGCATACTGAGGAATCATAAAACCCGAATTCAGTCCCGGGTGAGCAACCAAAAAAGAGGGAAGCCCTCTCTTGCCGGATATCAGCTGATAGGTGCGTCTCTCAGATATACTACCAAGCTCTGCCAATGCAATTGATAGAAAATCAAGAGGAAGGGCAAGCGGCTGTCCGTGGAAGTTGCCTGCAGATATAATTTTATCTTCGTCCGGAAGTATGGTAGGATTGTCGGTTGCGCTGTTTAACTCCGTCTCAAATGCATTGAGGGCATAGTTGATTGTATCTTTTGATGCTCCGTGAACCTGAGGAACGCAACGGAATGAGTAAGGATCCTGAACGTGCAACTTATCTCTGGAAATCAGTTCACTGCCTTTTAAAAGTTCTCTAATTTTTGCTGCTGTCTCAAGTTGCCCCTTGTGAGGGCGAACCAGATGGACAGCCTCTGTGAATGGCTCAACCCTTCCATCATACGCATCTAGTGAGAGTGCGGCAATAGTATCTGACAGTTTTGAGAGTCTTCTTGCCTTGATTATAGACCAAACGCTATATGCAAGCATAAACTGGGTACCGTTTAAAAGAGCAAGACCCTCTTTAGAGGCCAACTTTAGTGGTTCCCAATTGAATTTTTTATTTATCTCTGCAGATTGGTATCTTCTACCCTGATAATTTACCTCTCCAAGGTCAATTAAAGGGAGGGACATATTTGCCAGAGGGGCCAAATCACCTGATGCTCCGAGAGATCCCTGCTTGTAAACCACAGGATAGACTCTGTTGTTAAACATATCTACAAGCCGCTCTACTGTCTCTTTTCTCACTCCAGAGTAGCCGTATGAGAGGGATTTTATCTTGAGAGCCATCATAAGCTTCACAATATCCTCAGGAACCTCCTCCCCTAACCCGCAAGCGTGAGACATCACAAGATTCTCCTGTAGTTGAGAGAGCTGGTCACTATCTACCTTGACATTGCAAAGAGAGCCAAACCCTGTATTTATCCCATAAATAGGCTCTTTGGCTTTAAGCATCTGATTGTCTAAATACTCCCGGCTTTTGATAATTTTCTCCCTGGCCTGCTGAGACAAAACAATTTTGCAATTTGGGTCAAGTAGTAATCTTACCTCTTCTATGGTATTGTTGTGTGAACTTATATGAAAATACTCCATTATGGCTACAATTAATTAATGATTTTTCGAAATTTGCTACAAATATAAAACAAAAAGGTGCTATCTGAAATATTAAACTAGATTTCACGCTTTGATTAACTTTACCATATAATTATCTGACGATGGAATACACTCTCATTTACGGGATCTTTATGTCGCTTTTACTCACAGCTCTTTTGCTCACAAAAAGGGGAAGAAACGATGCAGATACCCTGCTTTCCATCTATCTCACAATATCTGCAGTTAGCCTTGCGCTTGCCTATTTAGAGATTCTTAACCGTGAGCGTGGCTATAATTTCCCCTTTTTAATAAACAGCTCTGTCCCATTTATCCTCCTGCTTGGACCTGCTCTTTGGCTATACGTAAAAAGGCTTATCACCCCGGACTTCAGATACAAAATGGTTCATCTGCTTCTTCTGGTTCCGTTTATATTTGCTTTTGTATTACTCTTCCTCAACAGCTACTCTGCAGATGATAATATCAAAATAGCCTCCGACAGATATGAATCTTTCCTTCAAGAGCCGCTCTTTCTTATTATTGCTTCAATGATAGCAATCTCAAATATTGGTTACACCAGCTGGGGGTTATCGCTTATTGCCACTCACAGAAAGAGAATCAAAAGCTATTTTTCTCAGACAGAAAAAATTGATCTCAGATGGCTTAAGTTTTTGTTAATCTGGGCTTTGTTTTGCTACTCTTGTATTAGTGCGCTCTATATCATTGACTCATTTGTAAATATTTTTTCATACAACACTTTACAAACTATAGGGTACACCATAGCTTCGGTTTTTGTGATTATTCTGGGATTCTACGGATTAAGGCAGGGAGAACTCTTCTCAGGAACAACCAGAGAGTATATCATTAACAGATCTCAAGAGATTGGCAAGAACAGTGAGCCTATAGTTAAGGAGGAGGAGGAGTTCATTAATCGCCTGCTCTCTTTTATGAAGGAGAGTAAACCATACCTAAACCCGGAGATTACCCTGGGAGTACTGAGCTCTCAGATGAAGGTCTCTGCCGATTATCTCTCTCGGATAATAAACACTCGGCTCAATATGAACTTCTTTGATTTCATTGCTCACTACAGGGTAGAGGAGTTCAAACTTATGTGCAAAGATCCCTCAAAAAGAAACTACACACTCATATCTTTGGCCTACGACTGCGGGTTTAACTCTAAGGCCACCTTTAATCGAGTATTCAAAAAGAGCACCGGAGTGACACCAAGTGAGTACTATCTAAAGTTATCCAATATATAGCTAAGTTTTAATACGGTCAAAAAAAGGTAAAGTGAGACCTGTAAAAAGGGAAGTGAGACCTGTAAAAAGGGAAGTGAGACCTCTATTTGCAGACCTCTATCTTTCTTTGCAAAAATATTTAATCCAATAAAATGAAAACAGCAATTATCTACGCAACATCGCACGGAACTACAGAGAAGGTGGCAAATCTAATTATGAAAGGTCTCAATAGCACAGATGTCTCCCTTATCAACTTAAAAGAGGGCAAAACAATTGACCTTAGCCTCTATGATACTATTATTGTAGGTGGATCTATCCACGCAGGGAGTATCCAGGGTAGCGTTATAGAGTTCTGCAAGAAAAATCTTGTGGAGCTGCTTCAAAAGAGAGTAGCACTATATGTGTGCGCAATGAATGAGCCGGAGTTTGAGACAGAGCTCAAAAACGCATTCCCCGAACTGCTCTATAACCACGCAGTAAGTAAACAGGTGGTTGGTGGCGAATTCCTATTCGACAAAATGAATTTCATTGAGAAGATGCTTGTTAGAAATATCTCCGGAATAAAGGAGACAACCAGTAAAATCAACTATCCTAAGATTGAAACTTTAAAGTCATATTTATAGTTAATATCGGGTCAGCAAGGAAAAGGCTGCCCCAAAAAGGCAGCCTTTAGAAGAGCTAGTTACTTGACGGTTAGTTTTAATAACCCGGATTTTGCTGGTCTGCAATCTTAGGATTTGCATTAATCTCGTTTTCCGGAATTGGAAGAATAGCTTTAAAGAACGTTCTGTTTATAGTCTTCTCCCTTGTTGGTATTAATACGGCAGGGAAAATAAAGTCATCATTATACTCAATAGTCTTATCCCAACGTAACATATCAAAGTATCTGTGACCCTCTGCAAATAGCTCTTTACTCCTCTCATCCTCTATCATTGACATAGTGATGTTTATAGCTGTAGCAGGAGCGAGAGATGGTGCTCTTTTACGAATCATATTCAGATATGTAGCTGCTTTTGTCTTATCCGGAGTAGGGAGGTTGAGAGCAGCCTCTGCTGCCATCAGGTAAACTTCCGATACTCTGATTACTTTAATATTTGTTGCAGAAGCAGTTCCTTTATCTCCTAACATTCCGTGGCCGCCTACATACTTCATACAAGAGCCAAATCTTGAAGATGAAGACTCATCAAAGTCCATAATGGCCTTACGAATATCTGCAGGATCCTGGTTTAGTCTTGCAATAAAATAGTTGCTAGCCATAAACCATCCAAGGGCTCCTGTAAGTTTATTTCGTCTTAGAAGATAGTAGCCAAGTGAACCTGTACCGAGATTAGCCTCTGAAGCATAGACTCCCAGCTCAAATATTGACTCGGATGAGAATTGAGTTGCCCACGATGTAATCCAGTTAGTGTTTGTATAAGGGATATAAACATTGCTTGATATAATATCCTCTGCCGCCGTTAAAGCATCTGCATACCTGTTCATATGGAGGTATACTCTAGCCAGAATTGCCCTATTGGCATAGTAGTTAAGAAACCCGTTTACTTTGGTCTTAGGTAGAAGCGGAGCACCATCTGTTAGATCTTTAATTATTTGATTATAAACTGCTTCAACAGAAGAGCGCAAAAGTTGAGCAGATGCATCAAGTGGCTCAAGCACAAGTGGAACACCATATGATGCCTTGTCCATATTGAAAGGCTTTCCATATAGTCGAACAAGGTCAAAATAGACAAGAGCTCTAGTTGTAAGTGCTTGCCCCTTTATTTGACTAAGTGCAGTTGTACCGGCACCTGCTGCCTCTATTTTTGCTATATTCAGCAGAAGGTTATTGGACTGAAGTATGCAATTGTACATCTGACTCCAGTATGTACCCATATTTCCTGTAGATACAGAGTGGTTGAATGTATAGAGTCCGTCATAACCCCTTCCTTGAGAGTATATTGCAAAATCTCCCCCCTTGGCATCTCCGTACAGAATAAAGTCTCTTCCATAGTAGCTGGAAGAAGCCAAACTTCTCATTAAACCGTTCATAACCACCTTTGCATCATTAGCATTAGAGATAGATGTCTCGGCTGCAGCGGAATTACTCGGCTTTACGTCCAGGAAACCTTCGCATGATGAAAGTAGTGCAATGCCCAGTAATGTAATTAATAATTGTATTTTTTTCATTGTAGCATCATTTAAAAATTAGAAACTAAATTCAACACCGAAAGTGTATGTTTTTCCGATAGGAGTCTCCCATCCTCTTGAACCATATTCGTTAACCTCAGGATCGTACACTTTATATGCAGCTAAAGTCCATAAGTTCATACCATTGAAATAAACTCTTGCACTTGAAATATTAACTTTGTTAAGAACACTTTTCGGAAGGTTATAGCCAATTGTCAGACTTTTAAGTCTCAGATAATCTGCTTTATGCATATGTCTGCTACTCTTTTGTTGTGCATCTGTAAAGTCAACAGCTACACGCTGAGGATATTTTGCATCCTTGTTCTCAGGTGTCCATCTATTCTCATACTGATCCTTGGACATTATTCTCTCCCAATAGTATCCGTCCTCTGCATTGTCTTTTGCAACTGCATCATATGTATAACCCCCTAATTTATAAGTGAAGTTCGCATTAAAAGTGAAACCTTTCCATTTAAGATCTGTATAAAACCCTCCAAATAGTTTTGGATGAACGTCTCCTAAAATCTTTTCACTTGCATCCTGAAACCTGAAAGTGGCAGGGCGTCCGTCAACTGTTGTTGGTAGGGTAGTTGTATTCTCATTATTCATAAACCATACGTTTTTTCCGGTCTCTCTGTCCACACCGGCCCACTCACGACCATAGATAGCTAAGGTTGACTGGCCCTCCTGATAGATAAACTTGATTCTGGCATCCCCCCCGGTTGGTTCGTTCCAGATAATATTCTGACCGCCGTATAGTTTTGTTACAGTTGAATTTACACGTGATGCTGTAATACCGGCACTCCAAGTAACCTCTTTGCTTCTGATAATGTCTGCATTCAGTTCAAGCTCAATACCTTTGTTGTTAATTTCACCGATATTTTTAAGTGTAGATGTAAACCCGGTAACTCTTGAGATTGGAACATCCTGCAAAAGATCTTTGGAGTCTCTGTTAAAGTACTCAATTGTTCCTGTTATTCTCTGATCCAGAACACCAAACTCCAAAGCTATATTAGATGTATAACTAGTCTCCCAAGAGAGGCTGGCATCTGCAATTGTGCTCACAGCTCCTCCCGGAAGCTCCATATACTTGCTGCCATAAGAAGCAAGTGAACGCCATCCGTAGTTCTCAGATGGAAGAGTTCCGTTTACACCATAAGAACCTCTTATTCTTAAACTGCTTATAACATCTATATTTTTCATAAACTCCTCTTTATCTACTCTCCAAGAACCGGCCAGCGACCAGAAGTTACCCCAACGTGTCTCGGGACCTAGCTTGGAAGAGCCATCACGACGGAATGATCCGGAAAAATAATACTTGTTGTCATAGTTATACTCGGCACGAGATAGCAGGGACATCATAGAGTTACCCCAATAGTATGCACTGGAGGTGAGGACTCCTGCTGTTGCAACAGTTTTCAGGGCAGCTGTCGGTAAATCACTACCCTCTGCACGCTGGAAATCTGTGTTGTTTTTTTCTGCCTCCCAGCCTGCCAAAAGGCCTATGGTATGCTTCTGTGCAAATATTTTACTATAGTTTAGAGTTGTAGAAGAGACCAGTTTATCTGAACTTGTCATCATCTCACGAACAACACCCTTAGCAGCTGAACCTTGGAAGTGGATTGGGCTGTAATAGAGATGATCTAGGGTTCTTGTATTATCATATGAGATTATTGTTTTAAATGTCAGTTCCGGTAAAATTTTAACTGTCATTGCCTCATTTGCAGATATCCTTAGAGTTTTAGTTGTATTTTCCCACTCTTTATCGAAAAAGAGAGGATTGTAGGCCAAACTTCCGTAGCGTAATTCCCAAGGAGCACCGGTAAGATAATCTGTTGGCCAGTACATTCCCCATAGAAGGTTGCGGGTTTGCATAAAGTAGTTATTCCCAAGAGCACGGGTATCGTTAAAGCCGCTCTTGCCACTTGTTGCAATATTAATACTTGTTGTAAAGTCAACAAATTTTCCAACCTTCTGAGACATATTGATCCTTCCGGTTATCCTATCAAAATCATTTACTTTAATACGACCCTGCTCTTTTGTATATGAGAGCGAAGTATAGTAGTTTGACACATCCGATGCACCACTTACCGATAGATCATATGTTTGGTAAACTGCTGTTCTGAAAAGGGCATCTTCCCAGTCAAAATATTTTCCTGCCCTGTCACCTCCGATTGTTAGTGTTTTTACAGTATGGTCGGGTGCAGTAAAGGTATAACCGTGTCTGTTAAAACGGTTATTAAGTTGTTGAAGTGCTCTTACGCTTGCATCTTGCTGAGTTCTGTTTTGATAGTAAACGCCTGCATTCCAGAAATTTTCGTAATACATCTCGACCTGTTGCTCTGTTGTAGCTACTTCAAAGTTATCTGTAGCCCATTCCGGAGTTAAACCAACAGAAGCTTTGAAGTTAACAACAGCTTTGCCCATTTTCCCTCTTTTGGTGGTAATCATAATTACACCATTGGCTGCACGAGAACCATAGAGAGAGGATGCTGCTGCATCCTTAAGTACAGTGATTGATTCAATGTCAGCAGGGTTAATAGTGCTCATTACATTGTTGGTGGAGTAAATATATCCGCTCATCTGACCCGAACTTCCAGATACTACCGGAACTCCATCAACTACATAGAGCGGCTCGTTGGATGCATTCATAGATCCAATCCCTC
>CAYGOE010000058.1:0-11695 GCA_964351405.1 uncultured Muribaculaceae bacterium
CTTATGAGAAAAGAGTCCTGCGGAGGTCACTTCCGTGAAGAGATGCAGACAGAGGAGGGTGAAACCAAAAGGGATGACCAGAACTTTATGTATGTAGGTTGCTGGGAGTATGCGGGTAAAGAAACTGGCAATATTGTTCATAAAGAGCCTCTTAAATATGAGTTTGTGAAAATAGCCACAAGAAATTACAAAGATTAATTATTGATTAGAAATGGACTTTACACTAAAAGTTTGGCGTCAGAAAAGCGCAAAGGAGAAGGGCTCTTTCCATACATATCAGATAAAAGATATCTCACCGGATATCTCTTTTCTGGAGATGTTAGATATTCTAAACGATCAGTTAATCCGTAAAGGTATCGATAGTGTTGCTGTAGAGAGGGGATGTAAAAGTGATGGGCCGGTAACTTTTGACCACGATTGTAGAGAGGGAATTTGCGGAATGTGTTCACTATACATTAATGGAAGGGCTCACGGCCCTGATAATGAGATTACTACCTGTCAACTTCATATGCGTAAATTCAAAGATGGTCAAACAATTATAATTGAACCTTGGCGCTCTGCAGGGATGCCGGTAATAAAAGATCTTATAGTGGACAGAAACGCATTGGATAAGATTTTTCAGGCAGGAGGGTATGTATCGGTAAATACCGGTGGAGTTCCCGATGCCAATACAATACCAATTCCAAGAGATTATGCAGAGGATAGTATGGATGCTGCCTCCTGTGTAGGGTGCGGAGCCTGTATTGCTACCTGCAAAAACGGGTCTGCAATGCTCTTTGTTTCGGCAAGGGTCAGCTCTTTGGCTCTGCTTCCGCAGGGTAGGGTAGAGGCTGCGAGAAGAGTAAAGGCAATGGTTGCTAAGATGGATGAGCTTGGCTTTGGCGCCTGTACAAATACAAGAGCGTGCGAAATGGAGTGCCCCAAAAGAATTTCGGTGTCACATATTGCTCGTATGAACAGAGAGTTTCTATTCGCAAAAATTAAGGACTAACTTAAGTTTTCGGGATTAGTTTGTCTTTTTATAGGAGCCAACTCCGTGAAACGTCTCAATGAGTCGATCGTAGGTAGATGGTAAATCATCTTCGTCGGTAAGAAGGGTGTAGAGAATCATCATAAGATAATCTCTATCGTAGTAAAGTTCAAGCCTTAGATTATCTGAAGCTCCGCTGATTCCTGCAGGAAAGAGAGGGTTAGTAATTGAAAAATAGGCGTTTTCCTGTATATATGTTCCGTGTATTGGAAGAGGAACATCGTTGTAGTTGAACTCTGTGAGATTAGGAGCTCTAAAGACAATGCTTTGAGGCTTCATAAGCTCTCGTTTAATTTTATTAATATTGGCAGAAAGAAACTTTACAGTCTCAGGAAACTCATTTGCAACTACAGGGCTATAAACAATTCTCACAATAACAGCAGCTGTATCAAGCTTCCAGGTACCTGTAAGTACAATCGGTTGCAACTCCTTGTTACAGCTCGATATAGAGATTGCAAGCATCAGCACAGAGAAGAGAGAGATAACTTTGTTAGTTTTCATTGTATAATTTTTTAAATGATTACAAAACTGATAGTCTTGTTTAGGTGAGACAAAAGTATAAAAATTACCTTTAAATCTATTAGATTTGTACAAAATATAGAACAATGGAATATTTCTTAACAATTAACGGCTTACCCATTCATATTTCTGATACTAAGGAGGGGGAGGGCTGCATTGTTTTGCTTCACGGATACCTAGAAACACTATACATTTGGGAGAACTTTGCCTCTCTATTGTCCAAGAAGATGAGGGTTGTTTCTATAGATATCCCAGGACACGGCCTTTCAGGCTCCAGAGAAGTAAATACTATGGAGTTTTGTGGAGATATTGTAAACGCTCTGCTAGAGAGTCTAAAAATTGAAAAGGCCGCTATTCTGGGACACTCTATGGGCGGGTATGTTGCTCTTGAGGCGGTAAAAAAGTATCCACAGAGGTTTAATGCTCTTATTATGATGCACTCGTCTCCATTTGCAGACATTCCGGAAAAAATTGATGAGAGAAAAAGAGAGATTCAGTTAATAAGGCAGAACAAACTTCTAAACATTGCTAAGCTCTGTGTCCCAAAAATGTTTGCAAAACAGAATGTTAGCAAAAATGAAGAGAAGATCTTTGAGATCATTGAGATTGTTGAGATTCACGACCCGGAGGGAGTGGTTGCAGTTCTTGAGGGAATGATACAGCGGATAGATAACACAGAGTTCCTGAAAACTACTCAAACACCCGTGCTCTATATCTTTGGTAAGTATGACAACTACATACCTCAGGAGGCAGCATTAACATTCCTAGAGAGCCTTAAAGAGCCCCACTATCTGATGCTGGAGAACTCCGGCCATATAGGCTTTGAAGAGGAGACGCAGTTGTGCCTTGATAAGATAGTTGATTTTATCTTATCCGGTAATCAATAGTTTACTATAACCATCCCTAAAGATAATTTTTAAATAGATTGATTAATATGAAAAACAACTCTTTGACCCATATCTATCTCTTGTTTTTTACTATTCTTATCTTTGCGAGTAATCCGTTATCTGCTCAGAACAGAATGAGAGATTACGGAGTTGAAACAGGTATTTTTAAACCGGGAAGGAATAACGCGATTACGGATGTGGCAGGTATAAAGGTTGGTCATACAACTATTATTAAAGGGGAGGATATAAGAACAGGCGTAACAGCAATTATACCTCACGATGGCAATCTGTTTAAACTTAAGACTCCTGCTGCCATCTATGTAGGGAATGGTTTTGGAAAGCTTGCCGGGTACACACAGGTCAAAGAGGTTGGCAACATAGAGACTCCAATTATTTTGACAAACACTCTTAGTGTGCCGGTTGCCCTGGATGCGCTGATAACCTATACTTTAGCACAGGAGAGCTCTTCTGGTATAGGATCGGTAAATGGGGTAGTGGGAGAGACAAATGATGGCGGCCTCAACAACATAAGAGCGAGAGCTGTTAAACAGGAAGATGTTCTGAATGCCATAGCAAGAGCAAAGAGCGGGCCTGTCGAGGAGGGAGGAGTTGGTGCTGGCACAGGTACTATCTGTTTTGGCTTTAAAGGTGGGATAGGAACTTCGTCCAGAGTTCTTCCGGAAACTCTTGGAGGATATACCGTTGGGGTGTTAGTACAGACAAATTTCGGGGGAGTTCTCGAGATAGCCGGAGTTCAGGTTGGGAAAATGCTGAACAAGTTTGACTTTAAGAGAGATGTAGATAAATATGCAGACGGCTCTTGTATGATAGTTGTTGTTACAGACGCACCTGTTACGTCTCGTAACCTAGAGAGGATTGCTCAACGTGCTATGATGGGCTTGGCAAAAACCGGAGGAATTGCATCAAACGGTAGTGGAGATTATGTTGTTGCAATATCTGTTGCAAAAGAGAATCTTATAGATGAGACTACTAAGGTGTATCATCCTATAGAGGTTCATAACCACTCAATATCTTCAATCTTTTTAGCAACCATTGAAGCCACAGAAGAGGCCATTATAAATTCACTTTTTGCTGCAAAAACTACCAAAGGCTTTAACGGCAGGATTGTAGAGGAACTCCCAAAAGAGCAGGTGGTTAAAGCAATTCTAAAGAGTAGGGAGTAGTATTACCAAAGAAAATTGTTGAAAGGGTATCTCCCTGAGTGAATCTCTGCAACCATTTTGTAAAGGTCGTTCCTTAATTTATCCAGGTTTCTCTTCTCTTTTGCAGATATAAATATGCAAGGTGAGTGCTCTTTGTTCATCCAGCTGCTTTTAAGCTCCTCTAAACTTATATTCTCTGCCCTTTTCTGCTGAAAATCAAATTCATCCAGAGGAGTATAATTATAACCATCTATTTTATTGAAGACCAGAAAAATAGGTTTATCTTTAGCCCCTATCTCATATAGCGTCTCCTCTACCACTTTTATCTGCTCCTCAAAGTTTGGATGGGATATATCTACTATGTGCAGTAGAATGTCTGACTCTCTAACCTCGTCAAGAGTACTCTTAAACGACTCAACCAACTGGTGAGGAAGTTTACGTATAAAACCTACAGTATCACTTAAAAGAAAAGGGACATTTTCAATAACAACCTTTCTGACTGTAGTGTCCAGAGTAGCAAATAGCTTATCCTCCGCAAAGACCTCGCTTTTGGCAAGCAGATTCATAAGGGTGCTCTTTCCAACATTTGTATATCCAACCAGCGATATTCTAACCATATTACCACGGTTACCCCTCTGTGAAGACATCTGTTTATCTATCTTCTTAAGTTGCTCTTTAAGCCGGCTTATCTTATCCAGAATTATACGACGGTCTGTCTCTATCTGACTCTCTCCAGGCCCCCTCATTCCTATACCCCCTCTCTGCCTCTCAAGGTGGGTCCACATTCTGGTAAGTCGTGGAAGAAGATATTGATATTGTGCAAGTTCAACCTGAGTTTTAGCATATGCACTTTTTGCTCTATGTGCAAAAATATCCAGAATCAGATTTGTCCTGTCAAGGATTCTGCACTCCAGTTCACGCTCAAGGTTGCGAAGCTGAGATGGCGTAAGCTCGTCATCAAAAATCACAAGCTTAATCTCGTTCTCATTGATAAAGCTTTTTATCTCTGCAAGTTTACCGCTCCCAATATATGTTTTTGGATTAGGTTTGTCTAAATTTTGAGTGAAAATCTTTTGAGATACTGCTCCGGCAGTCTCAGCAAGAAATTCAAGCTCATTTAGATACTCTTTTGACTTCTGACTATCGTCATTTGGTAAAGAGACTCCTACTAGTACTGTTTTTTCCATCTGTTTTATACAAAAAAGACTGCTTCTTTCGAGGCAGCCTTTATAAATTACGGTTTAAAGATCATTATCTAAGCTGGAAAATCACAGGGAATACATAAACAACCCTAACCGGTTTGTTTCTCTGTCTTCCCGGAGTCCATTTTGGAGATGAAGATACAACGCGTACAGCCTCTTTGTCTAGTGATGGGTCTACACCCCTTACCACTTTTACATCAGAAACACTACCGTCTGTGTTAACACGGAACTGAAGAATTACTCGTCCCTGAACGCTATTCTCTTTAGCGATCTCAGGATATACAAGCCTCTCAGCAACCCATCTGGTGAATGAGTTTTCGTCACCACCCTGAAATTTTGGTTTCTCTTCTACCATCATAAATGGCAACTCCTCTTCCTCAACTACCTCTTCTTTCTTTCCCTGAACATACTCTTTGATCTCAACGCCGAGATTTTTATCATCCTCTGTATTGATCATAAGGTCTGTAGTGATCTTCATATCGTCATCCACAATGATAATTTCGTCTGAAACAACAGGAATTTTAGGCATTTCAGGCGGTGGCGGCGGAGTTTCGTTGGTAATAGGAATCATCTCATCTTCTATCATAGCAGCACTAGAATCTCCAAGCTCTGATAAATTTTTCTCATAGGTTTTATATTCAAAACCTGCTAGAACTAATAAAAGTGCCAGAATTAGTCCAACCTCTCTTAACAAGATTTTTTTGTTCTCGAGATCTGCCTTAGGTGTTTTTTTTACTTCCATAACTAAGCGTATGTTCAGATTTAAATTTGGATTGTAAAATTACAAACAAATAATTATTTAACAAAAGATATTGTTGATAAACTTTTGTAAAATAAGGTTAAATTACTCAAAAAGAACGGTATAGGTTTATTTTAAATTGTTAAAAACTCGTGGAGCATATCGGAGTCGAACCGATGACCTCTTGCATGCCATGCAAGCGCTCTAGCCAACTGAGCTAATACCCCTCTTAAATTTAGCTCCGCAAAGATGCGAATTATTTTTAATTTCAAATAAGGTTTATTTCAAAAAGAACATTATTTGTGGCTCTTACAGAGTCTGAGCTTCTTTTGAAAAGAGCTTTCTCATCTACGTTGAGTTTAAACTCTATAACCTTTTCCCATCCTTTGTTTCCAATCATTACCGAGTCTCCTATGCAGATATCTTTTTGTCCATACTCCCCTTCAAGGTAAACGCAACAAGGGTATACCCTTTTTTCGTTCAAAACTATTGACTTAACCAGTACCGCAGCAGCTGCTCCCGGTGCGTACCAGGCAGATGTGCCCAGCAGTCGAGTGAGCGTAGCTCATCCCACCATTGTGTCTGCAATAACTTTGCCAAGCTTCTCTTCTGAAAGAAATTCTGTGACAGGAATACCTTTATAACTTGCAAACCGTGCAAGAGGAATCATTGTTATATCTCCGTGCCCACCTATCACCATACCCTCAATGTCGCTTGAAGGAACGTCAAGTGCATCACTAAGGTAATCTGTAAACCTGCTTCCATCAAGAATCCCCCCCATACCAATAATACGATTCTTTGGAAGGGAAGTTTTTTTAAATGTAAGATATGTCATTGTATCCATTGGGTTGGATATTATAACCAAGATTGTATTAGGAGAGTATTTAAGGGATTGGTCTATAACGCTATATACAATTTTCGCATTAGTTTCAATCAGCTCCTCTCTAGTCATTCCGGGCTTACGGGGTATACCTGAGGTAATAACAATAACATCAGAGTTAGCTGTAGCAGCATAATCATTTGTTATACCGGTATCTTTTGTAAAGAACCGATATAATTTTGCCGTCTACATCATATCTTTTGCCTTACCCTCAGCCAGACCCTCTTTTATATTCAACAAAACAAGCTCCGACGCAAACTGCATATTAGCTATTGCATTTGTGCAAGTTGCGCCACCATTTCCTGCTCCTATTACCGTAACTTTGGACATATCCTATAAAATTTTATTTAGCCTATAATTTTGTAGTTTTGTAAAAAATATCAGTTATGGATTCGATCGCACAATTTCGCACATATCGTGCCAAGATGAACAAAGTAATTCTTGATGCAGATAACCTCTTTTTTAAGCGTTTTTTCAATTTAGATACAAGGACTTATGAAGATGGTGCTTTACCTAAACAAACGAAGGAGATGCTTGGTTTAGTTTCGTCGTTAGTTTTACGCTGTGACGATTGTGTAAAGTACCATATTGAAAAGTGTTTTGATCTAGGAGTAACAAGAGATCAAGCATTTGAAATTTTTTCTGTTGCGAACCTTGTTGGAGGATCGATTGTTATACCTCACACAAGAAGGGCGATAGAGTACTGGGATCTACTTGCATCAAATCAAGAGAAAAACAGATAGTGTATGATTTCATATTTTACTGAGGACACCTCGTTCAAGTTCACAGGAAAGATGGCTTGTAACTCTTGGATTAAAGAGGTAATAAACAACCTCGATTTTAACAATAGTGGGTTAAAATCAGGAGATATCAATATAATTTTTTGCAGTGATAATTATTTGCTTAAGCTTAATAATCAATACTTAAAACACAACCATTACACAGATGTCATTACATTTGATTCTTCAGATAATAAGCGTATTAGTGGAGATATTTTTATAAGTATAGATTCTGTTAAATACAACTCGAGAGAGCTTAAATGCGAATTTATTGACGAACTTCACCGCGTTATTATTCACGGCGTTCTTCACTTGTTGAACTTTAATGACTCTAATGACCAGCAGAGAATACAAATGAGAGAACGAGAAGACAAAGCTCTAAGGATGAGAAAGGTTTAAATTAAGTTCTGTAAATTGGTATTTATTATAAGACAGATTTCTAACTATTAGAAATGTTTCAAGAGGAATTTTTGATGAAGGAAAAATATGATATAATTGTTATCGGAGCAGGGCACGCTGGATGTGAGGCAGCATACTCAGCAGCAAAGATGGGATCTCAGGTTTTATTGCTCACAATGGATATGGGTAAGATAGCTCAAATGTCTTGCAATCCGGCAATAGGAGGTATCGCTAAAGGTCAGATTGTAAGAGAGATAGATGCTTTAGGAGGATATACAGGAATCATTACAGACTCCTCAACTATTCAATTTAGAATGCTCAACAGATCCAAAGGACCTGCTATGTGGAGCCCAAGGGCTCAGTGTGACAGGCAGCACTTCTCTATGAACTGGAGATTTCTGCTGGAGAACACTAGTAACCTAAATTTGTGGCAAGACACAGTTATCGAATTTATATTCGACAACAACAAGGTAATTGGAGTAAAAACTGCAATGGGAGCAACATTCCACTCAACAGCTACAATTCTCACTGCCGGAACATTTCTTAATGGGCGTCTTTTCATTGGACTTAACGCATCGCAAGGAGGTAGAATAGGGGAGCTCCCCTCCCTACATCTTTCAGAGCAGTTATTTTCTAAAGGTCTTACTGTTGATAAAATGAAAACAGGAACTCCACCCAGGATAGATGCTCGCTCTATAGATTTGACAAAACTTGAAAGACAATATGGTGATATCAATCCTGAAAAATTCTCGTTCTTAAACATTCCATCTCCAATACAGGCGGGTACAAGCCAGATGTGCTGCTATATGGTGCATACTAATGAACAGGTGCACAGTGTATTGAGAGAGGGATTTGAGTTTTCTCCCCTCTTTTCCGGTAAAATCTCCGGAAGAGGACCACGCTATTGTCCAAGTATAGAGGATAAATTAAAAACATTCTCAGACAAAAATTCACACCAGTTGTATCTTGAGCCTGAGGGGTGGAATACAAATGAGTACTATCTTCAGGGGTTTTCCTCATCTCTCCCGCTGGAGGTACAGTATAAAGCGTTAGAGTCTATACCGGGATTTGAGAATATCAACATCTATAGACCGGCCTATGCTGTTGAATATGATTATTTTCCACCAACACAACTTCATCATACACTTGAGGCAAAAAACATAGAAAATCTATATTTTGCCGGACAAGTTAATGGTACAACAGGGTATGAGGAGGCAGCAGCACAAGGATTGATGGCGGGTATAAATGCGCATCAAAAGATAAATAATAAAGATGCTCTGATTTTAAAGAGAGATCAGGCTTATATTGGGGTACTAATTGACGACCTCGTAACAAAAGGTGTAGACGAACCATACCGAATGTTCACCTCTCGCGCAGAGTATAGAATTCTACTGAGACAGGACAATGCAGATCTAAGGCTAACAGAAACAGGTTATAAAATAGGTCTTGCAACTGAGGAGAGGTTCAAATTAGCACAATTAAAGTATGCCTCAGTAGAGAGTTTAATAAACTTTCTTAGTTTTACCTCTATTTCACCATCAGCGATTAATCCGTATTTGGCCTCTCTTAATTCGGCAAATATTTCTCAAAAGAAAAAAATGGCAGAAATACTATCTAGGCCTGAGGTCACTTTGGAGCCTTTAATGAAAGATGTTCCACGAGAAACATTCTTTAATCATTTCCCGGCACCTCAGGAGATTACCCCGCTTCCGTATCAACCAAAGTTTGAAGTAAGTTCAGAGATATCAACAGACATTGTTATTAAAGAGATACTGGAATCTGCCGAGATAAGGGTTAAGTACAAGGGGTATATAGAGAGAGAAAAAAGGATTGCAGACAAAATTCTTAAACTGGAGGATATATTAATCCCGGAAAAGTTCGACTACTCTGCATTGCGCTCAATCTCTACAGAGTCAAGACAAAAGCTAAATAAGCACAGACCGAAAACAATTTCGCAAGCATCCAGAATTCCCGGTGTTTCACCGGCAGATATATCTGTACTCCTTATTTACTTCGGAAGATAGTCACCTTTTCCAAAGAGAGTTCAATTTATCTCGGAGAGTCTGTTTATTTTAATCTATCTCTCAAGACATCTCTCTCATAAGCAGTCTCTAAAGATCGATTATCTTATATCCGAAAAGATTTGTCTCTAAGAATATATTTCTCAGGATCTATTTATCAAAAGCGGGATCATTTACTTGGATTATCAATGCAACTGATATACCAAAATATATATTACAATAATTGAATCTTTCTCCTAGAAATGATTGTCTTTCTCTTTTATTATCAGAAGGTTAGTTCATAAGTGTTCCCCGTGGAACAATTATAACCAAATATGCAAATTGATTCTTTAAGCAGTGGTTCGCTACTCCATTGGTAGAGCTAAATGCAGTAAAGAAAATTTTTGTGAGCTAATTTTGCTGTCAAGAATTTTTATTAGTGCAGAGTCCACTAGGGTAGTATTATCCGTTTTAAAACCAGCGGATGAGCTCTCTATTATTAGTTTTTTTGCGAATGGAAATGTCAATTTAATATCCAATATAATTTGTTTTAGATCGCTAATATACACAATGTTAGAGTCAGCTATTTTTATAGTAAATACATTGGATTCGTCGGGATATGCAACATAAAAAAGTCTCTTTTTTATAATGGTTTCATCCATTAAGGCTATTAAAGAGCCACCTTTTGACTTTGCATCTTCTATAGTATAGTTGAGGATCTCTATTGGCCAAAGTAAGTGTGTTTTAAAGAGCACTTCCTCTCGTAAAGAGTAAAAATCAGCAATACCAAAATTTTCTATTCTTTTAAGTGGCGAAACATCTGAGAGATTGAACTGGCTAAGGTCTATATTTGTTAAGTTTTTTGAAATGAATGTTTCAAAAGATTGCTTTTTGTAAAGGTCAAAAAGGGAGCTCTCTGCAGGCTTTATAACAATGTACTGTATTTCATTCTCTTTACAGTAGCTAATAGCAGTCTCTATTAGTCTTTTAGAGAGTGAATGTCCTCTAAAATTCGATAGAGTTGCAACGCCATAGATATACCCTCCAAATATTTTTTGGCTATCAATAATTACATATGAAGGTAGAAGAGATAGAGCAGAAACTGCAGATGTGGACTCTTGTGGAATCACTACCCAAGTTTTTGTATAAGGAAGACAGTAGTTGATAAAATTACTAATGTACAGTAAATCACCGGTAAAACACTCTCTCCATATTCGTAGTATAGAGAGAGTGTCATCTTTTTCGGCAAGACGAATCGTGTAATTAAATTTCGTTCTTGTATATGTCATTTATGAACGCTTGGTACTTAGCCTTAATCTTATTTCTTTTTAACTTAAGGGTTTGCGATAGCATATCATTAAGAGGAGTCCATTCATCTGCAACAAGTCTAGCTCTTTTAACCTGCTCGTGAACAGCCAGCTTTTTATTTATAATATCGATCTCCTTATTTATCTTATCGATTATTGCGTCGTTTTGTATAAGATCTAAGTTATCTTTATAATGAATCTTATTTTTTGCAGCCCAAAAGTGCAACCTATTAAAGTCCGGAATTATAATTGCAGAGGCAAATTTTTGGTTTTCTCCAACTACCATACAATTTTCTATAAACGATGACTCCTTTAGCATATTTTCTATAACTTGGGGAGCAACATATTTGCCGGCAGAGAGTTTGAAGATCTCCTTCTTTCGGTCTGTAATCTTTAAAAAGATCTCGTCTACCATAACACCAATATCTCCGGTATGAAGCCATCCATCCGAGTCAATTACCTGCTTGGTATATTCAGGATCTTTATAGTAGCCTAACATAACGTGAGGTCCTCTGGTAAGAATCTCTCCATCTTCTGCAATCATCATCTCTGTTCCGGCCATTGCCTTTCCAACGGTGCCAATCTTAATTATCATCTCTTTAGGATTATTAACAGCAATAACAGGAGAAGTTTCTGTCATACCATATCCTTCAAAAATATACATCTTTGCTGCTGTAAAGAGTCTAATAATCTTTGCCTGTATTGAAGAGCCGCCGGAAACAATGAGCATCTCCTTTCCTCCGAGTTTCTGCCTCCATTTGCTGTAAACCAGCTTATCTGCAATTTTGTA
>CAYGOE010000059.1:0-11660 GCA_964351405.1 uncultured Muribaculaceae bacterium
ATATTTATTATGCAGATATTAAATGAATTATAGATTATTCAGTAAGCCCTAATTACTAACTTAAAATTTATTACATGAAAAGATTCAGCCTTGTAATTGCAGCTCTCCTGATGGTTATCGGGAATCTTCTGTTCGCACAGAATATTCGGGTATCGGGAACTGTAAATGAATTGGGAACGGGAGCGCCGCTTCCATTCGTAAGCATCCAGGTTAAGGGAACAACCGCAGGCACTACCACAATGGACAACGGCTCCTTTGTCATTAATGCTCCTGCAAACGGAACTCTTGTTTTTAGCTTTATCGGCTATAAAACTATCGAGGTTCCCATAGAGAACAGAAGCGTGGTGAATGTTCAGCTGGAGCTGGACGCTGTGAGTCTCGAAGAGGTGGTTATGGTTGCTTACGGTACCGCAAAAAGATCGAGCGTTACCGGATCAATCACTTCGGTTGGTTCTGCCAGTATTGAGAAGAGACCTGTTACAAACGCACTTGCAGCGCTTTCCGGTGCAGCACCGGGAGTTCAGGTAAACACCTCTTACGGCCAACCTGGAGCAGACCCTACAATCCGTATCCGCGGATTTGGTTCCATCAACTACTCATCGGATCCGCTTATAGTTCTTGACGGAGCTCCGTATAACGGAGTGATGTCAAACATCAACCCTTCCGATATAGAATCTATCAACATTCTCAAAGATGCAGCTTCAACTGCTCTTTTCGGGTCAAGGGGTTCAAACGGAGTAATTATGATCACCACTAAGAAAGGGAGAAAAGAGAAGTTGTCAATCAGTGCAACTGTTACACAGGGATTCTCCGGTAGGGGACTACCAGAGTACGACAGGATAGATGCCTTCCAATACTATCCTATAATGTGGGAATCTTTAAGAAACCAACTTATTACACCTACGAGAACATCTGCCGATGCGAGTATACTGGCCTCCGGAACAACCTCTAACGGTATTATTGCTCAGTTAGGTTACAATCCGTTTAAGGGAATTGCAGATGGACAAATTGTCGGTACAGACGGCAAGTTAAATTCAGCAGCAACATCTCTTCTATGGAGTGACACAGACTGGTACTCACCTGTCGAGCAGCTTGGAAACAGAACTGAGGCTTTGGTATCTGCAAGCGGTGGAACCGATAATGCAGATTATTATCTATCTGTAGGTTACACAACAGATCACGGCTGGATAAAGAAAACCAACTATGATCGTATCTCTGCAAGGGCAAATGTCAATTTCACACCTAAAAAGTGGATTACATTTGGTGTTAACCTAAATACATCGTACAACACCTCTACATCTGCAAATACAGATAGTAATACTGGTTATGCAAACCCAATCTATTTCGCAAGAACAATGGGGCCAATCTACCCTATTTATCAGCACAATAGATTAACAGGAGATTACATCCTTGATGGAGAAGGTAATAAACTATGGGATCTTGGATCTCAGGTTGTTCAGGATGGAGTTACCTACAGAGCCAGAACCCAGAACAATGGTCGTCACGGTATTGCAGAACATATGCTCAATGACAGATATTTCGAAAGAAACACAATCCAGTCAAGATCTTTTGCAGAGTTCACATTCCTAAAAGATTTTAAATTAAAGGTCTCACACTCATTTGATATAAACAACTTCCTTAATTCAAGATATGAGAACAAGCTTGTTGGAGACGGATCTCCTCAGGGAAGGTCAGAGAGAGAGCAGTCATTAAGATACACCTGGACTACTGTTCAGATGCTCACATACAACAAGACTATCGGGAAACACGATATCAATGTGATGGCTGCTCACGAAAGTTATAAAAACCAGTTTAAATATCTTCGCGGATTCCGTCAGGGTGAAATTATACCGGGTAATACCGAGCTCATCAACTTCACAACCACAAACAGTTTGTCATCTTATGTGGATAACCATACAGTAGAAGGTTATCTTGCAAGAGCCAGCTACACATACGACAATGGCAGATACACTGCCGAAGGTTCCTACAGAAGAGACGGCTCTTCTAAGTTTGAAAATGCTGCAAGATGGGGGGACTTCTGGTCCGTCGGTGCAGGTTGGAGAATAGATAAGGAGGGCTTTATGGCTGGTCTAACTTTTGTTGATTTCCTTAAACTAAGGGCCTCTCACGGTCTTAATGGTAACGACGGAGGTATCAGCTTCTATGCCTGGCAGGTTTTGTACAACTACAATAACAACGCTGCAGAGCCGGGTTTTATACAATCTACTCTTCCCGGAAACCCTCTTTTAAAGTGGGAGACATCTATACAGACAGATATCGGACTTGATTTTAACCTGTTCAATAACAGACTAAGAGGCACAGTTGACTGGTTTAATAAAGAATCAAAAGACCTTATATTCTCTCTACCACTGGCACCATCAACAGGATATGTATCACAGGACAGAAACGTCGGAAGCGTTTACAACCGTGGTTATGAGTTAGATCTTACTGCCGGTATCGTTGATACCAAGAACTTCAGCTTCAGCCTTAATATGAACGCTACACATTACAAGAACGTAATAAAAAGATTACCTGACGAGAACCGTGAGCTTGGTATTATATCGGGAAGTTACAAACGTGTTGAGGGAGGCTCTATCTATGACTACTGGTTACGTCAGTGGTATGGCGTAGATCCAACAAACGGAAATGCTCTCTATCTGTTTAACGATGCAAAAGATGCTTTGGGCAACTATATAACTGTTTGGGCAGATACAGATTGCAAGACTCTTGCAGATGGTACTCTCGTAACAAACAATCAGGCAAAAGCAAAATATGACTGGGCAGGATCAAGTATTCCGGATCTGTTTGGCTCAATAACCCCAATGTTTAAAATTTACGGTATAGATATCTCTTTCCAGTTTAACTACTCAATCGGTGGAAAGGCGTACGACAACAACTGGGCATCTTTGATGTCTACCGGAGGTATGGGAACCGCGAAAGCAGTTGAAATTCTTGACAGATGGACCACTCCTGGACAGATAACCAATGTACCTAGAATGGATAATGCACAGACTACCAACTTTAATGCAGCCTCTTCAAGATGGCTTATAAGCTCAACCTATGTAGCTCTGAGGAATATAAATGTTTCGTACAATTTTAAACCTAGTGTGCTTAAATCACTTGATCTTAAAGCATTAAGGATATATGCATCTGCAGAAAACCTTGCAATATTCTCATCCAGAAAAGGCTTGGACCCTACCCAGAACTTTAGCGGTTCAATATTGAATGATGTGGGCTTCAACAGGGTTATTACATTTGGTGTTAATGTTAACTTCTAAATTAAGAATTGATATGAAAAAAATAAGAGTATATATTTTGGCATTGGTTGTAGGATTGTTGGTTCTTCCCACATCCTGCAACAAAGATTATCTTGAGACTCTACCGACCGATCAACTTTCTGCAGGTGATGTTTTTAACTCACTTACAGGAGCTTGGGGGGCTATAAACGGTGTTCACAGATCTGTCTATATTCAGTATAATAGTGTACAAGCCCACGGAGGTTTTCCCGGATTGTATCTGTTTATAGATTTTCTTGGAACTGACCTGGTGTTTAATACTACTGCCAACGGGTGGTATCTTAACGGATATAAATGGGTTGATCACAGAAATGACAGATCAAACACTGTTCTATACTGGAATAACCTATACAGGCTAATAAGCAACGTCAATCAAATCATCAATAACATTGATAAGATTTCCGGGGCTGAAGCCGAGAAGAGAGCAATCAAGGGGCAAGCCCTTACATACAGAGCCTGGGCTCACTTTATGCTGGTTCAGCTTTGGGCAGACAGATTTGTTCCCGGAGGTCAGAACAGCCACGCCGGAGTTCCGTATATGGAGGAGATTACATTTGTTGGTAAAGAGAGAAACACTGTATCTGATGTCTATGCAAAGATCAATGCAGATCTTACTGCCGCTATAACCAACCTTGAGGGTTATAATAGGGCTAACAGGTCACATATCAACAAATCTGTAGCTCAGGCAGTACAGGCTCAGGTAGCTCTTGTTCAGGGTAACTGGAATCTGGCCGCTACTGCTGCTAATGCTGCCCGCCAGGGGTACAGTTTTATGAGTACTGCTCAGCATCAGGATGGATACAACCAGCAGAATAACCCTGAGAACTTGTGGTCACACTTCGTACAGGAAGATCAGACACTCTATTTCTACTCTTTCTATGCTCAGATGTCCCATAACTTCAACTCGACAATTATTCGTCAGAGCCCAAAATCTATCACCAAGGATCTTTATGACAGAATATCTGCAACAGATGTAAGAAGAACCTTCTGGTATCCGAACGCAATTGCTACTCAACAACCTTTCGTACAGCCAACTGGTGTTAGATTTAACTTTATGAGCTCAAAATTCAAATCTGTTTCTACTTCGGACAGTCGCGGAGATTTCCCTATGTTAAGGGTGGCGGAGATGTTCCTTATAGAGGCAGAGGCGCTTGCAAGGCAAGCCGGTAAAGAGGATTTAGCTAATGATGTTCTCTTTCTTCTTGCAAAAAACAGAGACCCTCAATATGTTAGATCTCCAAATACAGGAGCTGCTCTTATAAGTGAGATTCTAATACAGAGGAGAGTGGAGCTTTGGGGTGAAGGCCGTAACTGGACAGATCTTAAGAGGCTTAACCTTCCGCTTGTAAGGCCAACTGCTGCTACAGCAGGACAAGGTTTTCACGTTGAGTCATTTGCAACTGTAGTTAATGTACCTGCAGGCGGAAATATCTGGACCTGGATGATTCCTAGAGACGAGATTAATGCAAATCCGAATCTTCAGCAGAATCCTGCGTAATTTAGGATAATGATTTTCAAAGAGGCTGTCTAATAATAGGCAGCCTCTATTTTTTATTGATCGCAAAAAAAAACACGACATCTGCCGTGCTCTATATAGGTAAAAAATATTTTTAGCAGCCACCGGAGCAACCTGAGCAAGAGCCGCTGCTGCAAGAAGATGCAGTTTTTTCGCCATAAAGTCCCTCCATTATCTCTTGAGGTGTAGCTTCACGAACCTCAACAACCTCACCCTTAAAATGAAGCTCAGAGCCTGCAAGAGGATGGTTGAAGTTCATAACCACAACATCATCTTTAATCTCTTCTATTGTCCCTTGAAGTCGGTTGCCGTCTGAGTCCTGCATCGGAAGAACGTTTCCTAATGTTAAAAGGCCATCTTCAACTTCACCGTCAACCATAAAGAGGTCTTTGGGAAGCTCAACGATAGCCTCAGGATTTAGCTCTCCATAACCCTCTTTTGCAGATAATACAAAGTTAAAAGTGTCTCCAACAACTTTTTCCGTTACATTCTCCTCAAACTTTGGAAGGAGGTAACCTGTTCCGAAAATAAAGCGCAGTGGATTATCTGCTTTTACGGTCTCTATTACATCTCCCTCTACCATAAGCGTATATGTTAGTGATACAACTGTGTCTTTTCCTATTTTCATCGGTAATTAGTGTTTGTTTTAAAAGAATCTATTAATGTGCAAATATTGTGCTAAGTTTTACGAATTACTTTATATCCGATTGAGGATACAAAAATAGTAATTATTGGGCTAATAAGATTAAAAAAGCAGTAGGGGAGATATGTCATAGTTGCAATCCCCAATACGCTGGACTGTACAACACCGCAAGTGTTCCAGGGAACTAAAACAGATGTTACAGTTGCAGAGTCTTCCAGAGTCCTGCTTAACAGGCGAGGTTCATATCCCATTTTTTTATAGGTTGCTGTAAACATCTTTCCGGGAAGAAGTATCGCCATATATTGATCGCACAATGTCATATTAAAGAATATAGATGTGCCAACAGTTGAGGATACAAGAGTGAAGGTATTCTTTACAAAGAGCATCATCTTATCTGTTATGGTTGTTATCATTCCACTTGCCTCCATTACCCCTCCAAAGGTGACAACACTAAGTATTATCCAAACCGTATTGAGCATACCGGCCATCCCTTTTGTGGAAGTGAGGGTGTTTAGCATTACATCTCCTGTTTCAATGGAGACGTTTGATGAGAGCATTTTTAGAGAAGCGTATATGTATGACATACCCTTTGAAACCCCTTCTGGACTTATTTGAGCACATATTTCAGGTTGTGTAAAGCAGGCTACAACAGCTCCCAAAAGAGCAGAAAGGAAGAGAGTGATAAATGGTGATACTTTTTTTAATATAAGTACAATTGTAAAAACAGGAACCAAAAGTAGAAGCGGTGAGATGTTGAATACAGATGATATATTCACCAGCTGAGAATCTATATTTAGTGAACTGTTTACCGGAATTATCAGACCGGCCACAAAGAAAAAAATCGCAGATAAGATAAAGGCCGGTATTGAGGTAACCAGCATATATTTTACGTGGACATACAGGTTTACACCTGATACTGAGGCTGCCAGGTTTGTACTATCGGATAGGGGAGATATCTTATCTCCGAAATATGCTCCGGATATAATTGCTCCTGCAAGCCAAGGGGCAGGTATCCCCAGAATCTGCCCTGCAGAGAGAAGCGCTAGACCAATGGTACCTATTGTTGTCCAGGAACTACCTATCATTAAAGATACTATTCCGGTAATAATAAATGCAACAAGAAGAAAAACCTTAGGGCTTATTATCATTAAGCTGTAGTATATCATTGAGGGTACAACGCCGCTTATCATCCAGGAACCTGTCACTGCCCCAATCATCAAGAGAATAAAAATTGATGAGCCTGTTTTGGAGAGGTGGTCCATAATACCCTCCTCAAGTTTTTCCCACGGGATTTTAAGATATGATATAGCAATTATTGAGGTTAGCACTGCTGTAAATAGCAGTGCAATTTGGGCAGGACCTGCGGTTACATCTGCATCAAAAAGTTTTACTCCAAAAAAAATTATTGTGATAAGAACCACCACAGGAAGAAGTGAGATAAAGAGGCCGGGCTTTTTCATATATTAAATTCCGCTAAAATTAACTGATTCAAATGCCAGGGTAGGAATGAGCCACCTGGATGACTCTCTTGGATCTGTTCCTATATCGATTATATTATTCCAAAGGGTTATAATGTTGCCTGTAATATTCATCTCCTTAATAGGGTGTATAATTTCTCCGTTTTCGAAGTAGAAACCTTGAACACCATAAGAGAAATCTCCGGTGGTTGAGTTGCTGTTACCACCATTAAACCCTGTAACAAAAATACCTTTTTTGCACTTTTTGAGGATATGCATCATAGATGCGCTCTCCTTAACCGAATTCACAGAGTCACAAAATTTACAAGAGGGTACAGATGGTCCCTCTATTGTTACCGGCATATCAAGTTTTCCGGAGAAGTAGGTATTTATAAAATAGCTCTTTACAACGCCATTCTCAATGATATTCATAGGTTTTGTCGCTATACCCTCTCCATCAAAGTATCTTGAACCATTTGCACCGTATAGATGAGGAGTGTCAAATAATTGAAAATATGGTGAAAAGAGTCTTTCTCCAAGCTTGCCTCTTAAAAATGAGTTGTTCTGCTGTATAGCCGCACCATTAAGGGCAGATATTATTGGAGCAACCATCCTGCTGGAGATGGTATTTTCTAAAACCATATTGTATAACCCGGAGCGAAGTTTTTTGGGGTTAAGCCTTGAGGCAGCTCTTTTAAAGGCTTTATTTCCAACCCCCTCTTTTACCAATTTGTCAAAAAAGAGAGAGCTTTCATACCACCACCCTTGCGGACGGGAATCTCCGCTTCCCTTTACAGAGCATTCGGCACTTAAAGTGAAGTTTGTTTGTTTGCTTGAACCTTCAAATCCCTGTGAATCTATTATGTACAAATATTCATCAATATCTCCGTACTCGCAGTTAACAGATAAAATTCGTTTATCGGTATTGAATATCTCTGCAGCACACTTGTGAACTATGAGACTTTTATCCGATGGATCGATCCTCTCTATACTTTTGTCGTACTGCCCAAGATCCCAATCCTCTCCTTTGAAATAGTACTTCTGCTGAGGAAGGAGTCTGTTTCTGTCTGGAGATACAAGACGTGTAATATCTACAGCCTTGGATATAAACTGTTTAAGATCACTTCTCTCTGTTCTGTTGGTTGAGAATGAGCTATATCTGCCATCTGTAAACAACTGAATATATAGAGAAGAGCTATTTGCCTGCATAAGACGATCAAGTTTGTCATTTCTAACGGAAAATGAGCTTTGAGTAATAACACTCATTGTTATTCTGGAGCCACTGCAACCGTTTTTAAGTGCTAACTCCATTGCAACTCTTGCTGTATCCCTGTCTCTCTCTTTCATTCTCTTGATTTGGCTATTGAACACCTCCCACAGTAAGTTTTTTTACCAAAACAGAGGGCATACCACACGAAACTGCGCAATATTGCTCTTTTCCACAACTCCAGGTAGCATTGTCAATACGGAAGTTATCTGCTACTGCAACAATATCTGCAAGTGCCTCAGGACCGTTTCCGATAATGTTAATATCTTTCACAGGTTGAGTCAGTTTCCCGTTTTCAATCATATAGCCGGACTTTACAAAGAAGGTAAAATCTCCTGCACCAATCTGAACCTGTCCGTTTGAGAAGTTATCTGCAAATATTCCACTCTTTACAGATGAGATAATATCCTGTTCACTTTGACTTCCGTTTTCCATATAGGTTGCTCTCATTCTTGGAAGCGGCATATATCGGAAAGACTCTCTTCTTCCGTTGCCGGTAGGTTCTGTTTTATAGTAGGAGGCGCTTATTCTATCGTGCAAATATGAAGTGAGTATGCCATTTTTTACCATATATGTCTTTTGGGAAGGTACCCCTTCATCATCTATGTTTAAAGAGCCTCGGTTAAAGGGAATAGTCCCGTCATCTACAACTGAGATATCTTCGGAACAGATTTTCTTACCCAGTTTATCTGCAAAAATTGAGGTGTTCTGTCTGTTGAAGTCGGCTTCAAATGCGTGACCTATAGCCTCGTGGAGCAGTATTCCTGAACTCCCTGCTCCCATAACAACAGCCATCTCACCACCCTTTGGCTGAATGGCCTCAAACTGAAATGATGTTTTGTTCACAACCTCCTTTGAAATTTCCCTCACCATATCCTTTGTGAGATACTCATATCCTGCACGGTAACTTCTCGAGGTGCTCCCATTCTCTACTCTCCCTCCGCTCTCCATTATACAGGTTGCTACGATAGAAAACATTGGTCTGATGTCTGTTGTCATCACCCCCTGAGAGTTAAAAAAAAGTATCTTGGTGTTTGAATCCGATATCCTGCCCATAACTTTGCTCACTCTGCTGTCAGCCTCAAATATGGTTGCATCAAGCTCTCTGAGAAAAGGGATTTTAAATGATATGGAGAGATCCTCCCACTGGTTGAGAACAGGGTAGTATCCGTTTTTGTTTGTATACTCGTAAAGAGTTTTTGTAGAGGTATTTGCAATTCGATTATCTCCTGTAGAGCCACTGGCAATTTGAGATGCTACTTTAGCTGCTCTCTCCATCTCCTCCATTGTTGTAATTTCTGTATATGCATAACCTGTCTGGTCTCCATATAGAACTCTCACACCCATCCCGTAATCTATATGGCTTCCGGCAGAGTTTACTTCGCCATCCCTTAAAGATATCTCATTTGCCAAGCTATGTTCAAAATAGAGATCAGCATAGCTGCCCCCCTTTGAAAGTGCAATATTGATAAGCTTTTTGAGATCCTCAGGTGTTACACCGAACAGGGCCATCAATGTCTGGGTCTGGGTCATTATAATAATTTACGCAAAGTAATCTAAAAATGGCTAATTTAGCAAACCTAAAACCAAATTACGATGGATCAACCAAAATTGGAAAGATTGCTCAGAATAATGCAATTGATGACAGACCAGAAGAGGCATTACACGATTGAGGAGCTTTCAGATATCCTTGAGATTTCTACCCGGAGTATCTATCGTTATATAGATACCTTTGAGTGTGTTGGCTTCATTATTAAGAGAAACGGCTCTAAGATTTGGCTTGCAAGGGAGTCCGGACACTTTAGAACTATTGCAGATCTTGTCTACTTTACAGAGGAGGAGGCGTATGTACTTAAAAGGGCTATTGAGTCTCTGGATATTTCCAATCCGGCATTAAACGGAATTAAGAACAAACTATATTCTCTATACGATTTTGGAAAGGTTGCAGATATTGTCGTTAATAAGAATATAAGCAAGGTTGTAAATACAATTCTTGACGCTGTTGCAAATGAGAAGCAAGTAATATTAAAGAGCTATAGTTCATCTCACAGTGGGAGCGTATCGGATCGTCTGGTAGAGCCCATCCAGTTCGGTCTAAATATGGTTGATGTTCTCTGCTACGAGATATCCAGCAGTAGCTGTAAAACATTTAAAGTTCAAAGAGTTGCTGAGGTAGTTATTACAGATAAAGATTGGCAGTATGCATCAAGACATAAAAGAATTATTACTGACTCTTTCAGGTTTTCCGGGTTAGATACACACCCCATTAAATTAAAACTCTCAATGGTGGCCTCCAACCTCTTGAAGGAGGAGTATCCTCTCTGTGGAGATAAAATTATTAAAGTAAGCGATAATGAATATATCTACGAGGAGTCTGTTTGCAGTTTTGAGGGAGTTGGTCGTTTTGTGCTAGGTTTGTGTAATGAGATAGAGGTTTTGGAGAGTGCAGATTTTGTTGAATTTCTTAACAAAAAGCGAGAGGGCAGCAGATTCTGATCTGGCAGAACATTTGAAATAGCAATAAAAGAGTCGGGACTAAGTCAATACAACCTGAATCCCGACTCTAATCTTAAAATATAATTGCTTATCTCCTTCTTTTATTTCTATTATCGCTATTGTTATTGTTTTTTTTGCCTTTGTTAAAATCCTTGATACTCTTCTCAACTGATCTCATATCGCGATCAAATTCGTGTTTAAAGGAGTCCCATTCATTACGGCTATTGCCATTGAAAGAGTCCAATCTCCTTTTCATATTGTTATTTCTTACCTCAATAATATATACTCGATCTCTATGATTTGATGATTTCAGGTCGTTAATTCGCCTCTCATTGTGACTCAGTCTTTGGTTATACTCAATCCTGTAGTCACGGTCCCAGGCTCTTGACCTTACCGGTTGTTTCCTTATGGTTAGGCCGCAACCGGAGAGTATTGTAATCGAAATTAGTGTAAATATTACTAGCTTATTTATTGTTTTTTTTAGCATTGTTAAAAATTATTAGTTGTCAGGATTATCTTGTATTCTGAATATTGAACACTTGCATCATTCTCTGCAGTAATAAATATCTTCAAAGGCTTTATTGATGATACTGTTTCAAATGACGCTTTTAGTTTAGTTGACAAAAATTTAGTATCCACTTTTATTTTACCAATATTTTTTGGCATATTATCTTCTGTTACCATCCATAAAACATATACCTGTCTTGGCGGAGTAAGCCTTTCAGGGGCAGCTAGGTTATCAATATTTACCTTTATCAGATAGTTGTTATTCTTATCTTTTCTCACTTTTACACTCCCTTGTGCCGCAGGTACAATTTCAGATTTGGTAAATTTCACCCTTTGTGCACAGGCATTCATTGGAAAAATGAGAATAACAGCTGCAATTAGCAGTAGAATAGTATTAATTTTTTTCATATTTCTTATTTTAATTCATTAGTGTCCACTATAAATTTTAGTTAGCCAAATTTTAATAAAAATAGTGCAG
>CAYGOE010000060.1:0-11502 GCA_964351405.1 uncultured Muribaculaceae bacterium
ATATACTATTGTAGGTATAATTTATCAAAATAAATTATTTTGTAGATATAAATTAGTCTGTTTTATAGCTGAGCTGTAATTTTTTATGTCAAATTTGATTAAAATTTACTTCAACATTAATTATTTATCAACTATGAAAAGATTCAAAAATCCCATTAGACTAACCCTAGGTGTGATTTTCATCTTAGTGTTGCTTATAACGGGGAGCTCCTGCACTAAAAATGAGATTTTCTATGAAGACGCTTCGGGAATTCTCACCTTCAGGTATCAGCTTCCCGACGGTAGAGTGTTTGATTGTGTTGTAAACCAGCAAAATCTTACTATTTCCAATAGTACAGATAGTTTGCTTTTTGGTACCTCTAATGCCGTTTTGCAAAAAATCAAACCTATCTTCACTTCAACCATCGGTGCCAAAGTACTCGTGAATGGTGTAGAAATTAAAAGTGGCGAAACAGAGCTTGACCTTACAAAGCCATTAACAATTGAGACAAAGTACAACAACGCAACCAGAAATTATGTTGTAAAAGCATTTGTAGAGAAGAAAGACTACAGCGAAACATCCGGAGCAAAGATCAATACAGATATGCGTTTAACCGGTCTTCCATCTTTCAACTCTTATAGCACAGCATTCTTTAAAGGTAAGCTCTACATTCTTGGTGCATACTATCCAAATGGGACATCTACCACAGGTGTCGCTTACTATGAACTCTACACCTCCGATGATGGTGGCAGGTGGACAAAGGTTAGCACAAACCCTAATGTGATAGGAGGTTTTGGAGCTGAGCTTGTGGTCTTTAATGAAAAACTATACGCTATTGGAGGAGCAAGATTATGGGGTGTAGATGTAAATGGTGCTGCAAGAGAGTCCTCTGCTTCTTGGAGAATAATGTCTTCGGCCAACGGTACAGATTGGACAGACCTCACTCCGGGTCAACTAAATGCTCCTTCCGGCAGGATGTTCCCACAGGTAGTGGTCCATAACGGTAGAATAATTTTAAGGAGAGGCAAGATGATTGCTTTTGGAATGATACAAGGCATCAACCACTCAGACACCTTTCAGACAACTGATGGCACTAACTGGACTAGGGTTAATCCTAATACAACAACTGCTACGAATAGAAATGACGATGCAATGTTCTCTTTTAATAATAGGCTATGGATTGCAGGAGGTTATCCTAACTTTATTTCTGAAGCAAATATGAGGGGAGATCTTTGGTCCTCAGCCGATAACGGTGCAACCTGGGTACAAGAAAGTGCTGTATCCGGAACAGATCTTACAAGATTTGGTCACAGGGTTGTATCTTATGGAGGGAAGCTTTATATGATAGGTGGCGAAAAACTTGTTGGAACTACCAGAACAGGAATTCTTGATGTTTTGTCATCTACAAATGCCGTAAACTGGTCCTCATTACCTTCCTCGCTTCAACTGCCGGTTGCCTTTACCACAAGAATATATCCAAATGTAGTTATGGGTAATAATGACCTGATATGGATAATTGGAGGTTTTGCAGGATCAATGGGTAATCATGCTGTGAATGGTTTGGGGATGATTACAAAGTTCGATGTCTGGACCAAAAGACTTAAATAATTGAGAAATTTTAAAAAGAGAAATATATGAAAAAAATTATATTGGTTATCTTTTTACTTGTGACCACCACATTATCTTTTGCTCAGGAGAGACTTAAGGTATCGGGGACCGTTAAAGACACCGAGGGCAATCCACTTCCAGGTACTTATGTTATTGTGAAAAGTACAAACAGGGTGGTCGATACCGACGCCTCCGGCAGCTTTACAATTGAGGTGAACAGCGGTGCAACGCTTCAGTTTGTCCTAATAGGATTCATCTCTCAGGAGAGAGTAGTTAAAGATGGGCAGAAACTCAACATAACATTGGTTCCGGATCTGATGAAGCTAAACGAATCGGTTGTTATCGGCTACTCAAGACTGGAGAGAAGAGATATTACAGGTTCGGTTGCTACTGTTAAGCCTTCCGAATTCAGATCTGCACTTTCGGTTGATAAAATGTTGGCCGGACGGGCATCTGGAGTATATATGTCAACATCTTCCGGAGCTCTTGGAGCAGCAAACGTGCTTATGATAAGGGGTATAAGCTCCATTATGGGAGATAATAACCCCCTCTATGTTGTAGATGGAGTTCCAATTTATGGAACAAGCCGGAGTGAAAACTCAACATCTACATCGGGTGGAGGTATACCTGCAATCTCGTTGGGAGGAATGAATATATCTGGCTCAATCACCTACAATTCTGACCTGAACTATAGTTTTGAAAAGAATCCGCTCACATCACTTAATCCTGACGATATTGAGTCTATTGAAATTTTAAAAGATGCTTTCGCTACAGCAATCTACGGCTCGAGAGGATCTGCCGGAGTTATTCTTATAACCACAAAAAAAGGGTCAAGAGACAGGACTAAGATAGATGTGACTTATAGTACGTCTATTGAAAACCCACTGGGGAAGCTAAAACTTCTTAACGGCGAGCAGTACAATATGATCTACTCAATGTACTATCCGAATAGTCCATTTACTTCACAATACAATACAGACTGGATAGACGAGGTTACCCGCCAGGCAGTGAGTAATAGTATGTCGGCCTCTGTTTCCGGAGGTACAGAGAAGACAAACTACTTTGTAAGTGCATCTCTCAGCTCAAATCAATCCTACATAATTAACAACGATCTCAAGAGATACTCAGCCCGGGTGAATCTGGATTCAAAGCTGAATGCGATCACTACAATAGGAACTAATATATCTCTCTCTCAGGTTTTCAATAATGGAATATCTGCTCCAACAATCTACTCATTGGCAGCTAAGAAGGCACCAAACTTGCCTGTTTATAACGAGAACGGTAAGTATTTCTACGGTCAGGGTTCAAACCCTTACGGATACACCGAGGCATACAACCCTGTTGCATCAGCAATGCTTAACAAAGAGGGTTCAATGGATAACAGGATTACAGGTAACATCTTCGTTGAGGTCCGCCCAACCAGCTGGCTATCTTTAAAAACAGATGTGGGAACAGATATGTACAACACAAAGAGTTCTGTAAGAAAGGCAGATGTTCCTCTTAGCGAAGTGATTACTAAAAATCAAGCATCAGAAAGTATTAGGATGAACACCAAATTTGTCATCAACAATACAATTAATATCACAAAAGAGTTTAAAAAACACTTCTTTCAGGGTATTATTGGGCAGAGTTATGAAACGTCAACTGTTTATTCAAATTCTGTTACCGGAAGGAATTTCTTCAGCCCCTACCTTATTGGTGTTGGAGCCGCTCAGACAAAAACAGTCTCGGCAGCAGGAGAGCAAATGTGGGCACTCTTTTCTGTTTTTACCAGGCTCAATTATCAGTTTATGAGAAAGTATATGGCCGGGGTAACTTACCGTATTGACGGATCTTCAAGATATAACAGAGATAACAGATACTTAGGAACACCGTCTGTTTCACTTGGATGGAGGTTAAGTGAAGAGAGTTTTATTAAAGATAACGTCGGATGGATTGATGAGCTTAAACTCAGAGGCTCCCTAGGATGGTCAAGTAAAGATGCTAACTCCGGCTATTACGGTGCACAGGCTACATACGGATTGGTATCAGGCTCAAGTTATGCAGGAAGCTCTTTTCTTACAATGTCACAACCCGGCAATACAAATCTTGGATGGGAGAAAACCATTACTTATGATGTAGGTATAGATGCAACTCTGTTTAATAGAAGAGTTGACCTTACTCTGGATTACTACTACAAGAGAACCACAGATATGCTATTCTCATCTGATGTACCTGCATATACAGGCTATACAAAACAGGATCAGAATATTGGAGATATGTCAAATCAGGGATTGGAAATAAGAATAAACTCGTTTAATATTCAAGCGAAAAACTTCCAGTGGATGACCACGCTAACTCTTTCAAAAAATTCAAATAAGATATTGAAACTCAATTTTGAAGGCAACCAGCTGGATCAGCTCAACACATCCTTTAAATATTATGCTGTTGGCTATCCTGCTGCCCAATTCTATCTTCACGAGTGGGCAGGAGTAGACCCTTTAACAGGTAATCCACTTTGGAAATACAAAGACGGATCTTTGAGTCAGGTAGCTCCTGCATCAAATAATCAGACATCCAATGATAATAAGTTTATTATGGGAGTTGCAACACCGGATTTTTACGGCGGTCTAAATAACTCTCTGCTTTACAAAGGTTTTGAGCTTAATTTCCTATTTACATTTTCTGCCGGTAGTCGTCTGTTCAATAGTTCAAAAGCACAGCTTATGACATATTCTACCAAAGATGCAAACAACCTGGATGTAGATATTCTCAAATTCTGGCAGATTTACGGACACAACACAGGTGTTCCAAAGCTCGCCAACGCATCAATAACAGGTAACTATGATTACACAGCATCCAGTACTACAACCCGTTTCCTTGAAGACAACTCGTTTATACGACTTAAAAACATAGAGATAGCATATTCGGTACCTTCCGAAATACTTAGAAAATGGAATGCTTTCAAGCAGTTAAGGGTATTTGCACAAGCTTCAAATCTTTTAACCCTTACAAAATACTCCGGACTTGATCCTGAGGTAAGTGCTTTCGGATCTTCAGCTACAGGAGCAGGATACGATAACCTCACTATGCCACAGACGAGAGCCTACATTTTTGGTGTCAGATTGGGATTTTAATTGTTTAAAAAAGAGAGATTATGATAAAGATATTTAAAACTACCATAATATTTTTCACAACTTTGCTTATAACTTCTTGTGATTTAGATCTTGCACCCGAGAATGTGATGGTTGACCAAATCACCTACAGGGATGCAAAGACTGCCGAAGCGGCACTTATTGGTGCCTATACAAGACTGAATGCCAGTATTTCCGGTGCTCCAACCGGCATAAACAACTACGCTAACTTAGGTTATATGCTGCTTTTTGGTGAGCTGGGAACACCAACTCTTAAACAGAGACAGAACTCCTCAATGATCAATATGGATAGTGCAAACTATAACTCATCAGATCACGAAGGGTATATTCTCAATATTTGGAGAACTACTTATAATGCAATTGATTATGCTAACAATATAATTACCAACATTATAAAATATGGCGATTATGATAAGGCAACTATGGATATGCATATAGCGGAGGCAAAGTTCCTTAGAGCCTATGAGTATTTGTTACTTCTTCAGACATATGGTGATGGTGCTCTTACCGGAGATATGAACGGTCTAGGCCTTGTGTTACGACTGACTCCATACGACGGTTACAGACCGGAAGATATATCTTCAAGAGCGACAGTAGGAGAGACATATGCTCAGATAGTAAAAGATCTGCTGGAGGCATTACCTTTCCTTTCAAACAACAGTGCAACTACGCTCGTCTCAAGAACAAGAGCCACAAAAACTGCAGCTTTTGCTCTGCTATCAAGGGTATACCTCTACAGAGGAAGCTCCAAAAATGACTTGGCAGATATGCAACTGGCTTCAGACTACGCCGATTCTGTACTACTGAACACAAAAAACTACACATTCTCAACCTCAAATACTCACCATACCTCCTGGTTGTTCCCTTTGAATGCAACAGGTGCGGAGACCAACAGTGCTAACTACAGCGATGAGGTGATACTCCTATCTCCCTGCTATACCAATGCTACAAGTTATGCTAACGGAGTTGGCTCCTCTTTTTTCAACAAATCTAACTTTAGTGTAGACCCGGCGTTTACTGAGCTTTATCCCGCAGGTGACAGAAGAGGGTATATTGATCCGACAACTTCAGTTATCTCGTTGATTTGGCAAGGCAGCCAGACCAGCTTCCCTTCGGATATGACCTCTTATAAATTCAATAACGGGAACGGATACAATAATGTGCTCTATATTAGACTATCAGAGATTAAGCTAACAAAGGCTGAGGCCTATGCAAGAATAAATGGAGTAAATGCTGAGTCTTTAAAGCACCTGAATGACATAAATAAAAAGACCTATGCAACTAAACCTGCCGATTTTACATTGACCAGTTTTGCAACAACTCAGGAGCTGATAGACAGAATTCTTCTTGAAAGAATGAAGGAGCTCGCTTTTGAAGGGCATACCAGATTTGATCTAATAAGAACCAACAGACCTTTAAGGGTGGCAACAGTTCCTGCAGAGAAGAAGATACTACCTGTTCCTGACTATGAAGTTAGAATATCATATGGTAAGATACTTCAAAACAAAGGTTTCCGTTAACAGAATTTAAAACTACGTACAAACTTCAGTAATAATAATTTTAAATTTTATAAATTAAAAAATAGATGAAGAGAATCTTACTGACAATTATCTCTGTGCTGCCACTATGTGCAGCAGCACAGAGCTTTACAAGTCTTACCCTAAATGAGGCGCAGGAGAAAGCATCTGCACAAAAGAAGATAATTCTTGTAGATGTGATGAATATGAGGACAATGAACGATGCAAAACTCGCTCAGGAGAAGAGTATATTAGCACTAGAGGGTGTTTCCCGATTTCTGGATGAGAATGTTATCGGAATCAGAGTAGATATGGGAACACCGGCAGGGAAGGAGTTTGCTCCACTTTTGCAGATGAATATGTACCCTACCTACGCTTTTCTAATGCCAAACGGAGATATGCTAGGAGTTGTAAGCCCTTACCTTCTTGCTAAAGACAATTCACTATTTCTTGTAAAAACTAAAGAGTTTTACACTAAAGCACAAGAGAAGTGGGCAAATACGAGAAAGATCAATTTTCAAGAGATAACCTTTGAGTCAGCTCTGGAGAGAGCAAAAACCGAGGGTAAACTTGTCTTTATTGATGCCTATACAGATAATTGCCAACCTTGTATAATGATGGAGAAGAACATCTTTACCCTTGATAAGGTTGCCGATTTTTACAACACAAATTTCATAAACCTATCTATGAACCTTGGAACCGTTCATACAGATCTGGCAAAGAGATACAACACATTTGCATACCCAACATTCCTCTTTATTGACGGTAACGGCAATTTAGTTCTCTCTGAGGGTGGTTTTTCCAATGAGGAGAAGTTTCTGGGATATGGGAGAGAAGCTATATCAAAAATGGGAATTCAATTTACAAGTGGCACCTGGAGCGAGATTCTGGAGCTGGCAAAAAAGGAGAACAAGCCTATTTTTATGGATTGTTATACAGTTTGGTGTGGTCCGTGCAAACAGATGGCTGCCAACGTATTTACAAATCCTAAGGTTGCAGAATACTTCAACTCAACTTTTATCAATGTAAAATTTGATATGGAGAAGGGAGAAGGTATCGAGCTAAAGAATAGATATGGAGTAAGTGCATTTCCAACCTTCCTATATATCGATAAAAATGGTATTGTCCTCAACAGGCTTGTAGGTAGTATGCCTGCAGAAGATTTCATTCAGAAATCCAAAGAGGGTATGAGTGAACAGGGGCTGGCTTCAATGCAAAAACGCTATAATAGCGGCGAGAGAGGGGAGAAGTTCATCAAAGATTATATAAAGGTTTTGGAGCAGTCCTATATGCAGAAAGATGCAAGAGTTGTTGTCAATGAGTATCTTAAGACAATTGATCCTTCGCTTCTTAAAACCCCTGAATATTGGAGATTATTTTCAATATACACAGATAGCCCGGATTCTGACGTGTTTAAATATGTGTTCGCTAACAGAGATGACTTTTATAAACTTTTCAAGCAGGATGATGTTGAAAAGAAATTTACTTTTGTATGGAGTAATGGAGCTCGTGCTTTTATCAAGAAGGATGGAGAGAATTTCACTTTAGACAAACAAGGTTTTGATGGCTATATTAAACGGATGAAAAAAGAGGGGGTAGCCAATTATGAAGATATTGCCATCAACGAAAAGATGATAAATGCCGAACTTCTAAAAAACTGGGAAGAGTATTTCTCACTCGCCGAGTCAAAGATTAAGAGAGCCGGCGGCTTAGAGCTAATTTCTGCTCACGAGCTATTTAACTGGGGGGTTCGCATAGATGCCAACTGCAGCGATATTAAGTTGAGAGCTAAAGCATCTGAATGGTTTAAGACTATGCAGCCCATAATTATAGCGAAAGAGAAGGCAAGAAAAGAGGAGGCAGCAAAGGGAGGCTTTATGATGGCGATGAGTATGATCAACTATGAAAAAGAGTTTGGCCGTCTTGCAGAATCACTCTCTAAAGAGATGATAAAGAAATAGTGAGGTCCGGTTAAGTTGCCCAACAATCAGGTTAAGTAGTGTTTGCAGTAAACAAGTTGGGCAACACCGGAATATAATTAGGTTAGAATTCAGTAAATAAACAGTAAAAAAGTTAAACAGAATGCAAAAAGCATTAAAGAAACTCGGGCTAATAGCTCTGGTAATAACCGTTTTTGCCGGCACACTTGGAGCTCAGGGAAAAACCATAACCGTTAAAGGCCACATAAAGTTTGATGAGCCCAGGTTTAAGATGCAGATCATAAGACAGGATGGTTCGGAGAGAGTAGTTGTAGGAGAGTTTGATATAGATGCAAATAACAACTACAACTACAAGATGAAGGTAGAGGAGCCGGGTCTCTACACTCTGGATTGTAAAAAATGGGAGAGTGTTCAATTTTGGGCAGAGGACGAAGATGTTGAGGTGAATTTCAGAGGAAAAGATACCGCCAAAATGGTTATGAAAAACCCTAAATACTATAAAATAGATGGAGGTCCAAAAAATGAGGTGATGAATCATCTTAACTATTTAAACTATCAAAATTATCAGTGGATGATTGCAATATCCCAGATAACATATAGATCAAAGTTTTTGAATGACAGCGTTAAAAATGAAACTACTGGTAAGTTCTATGATTTTTTAAATGAAGATTTTAAATCGAGAGTAAGAAACATTGCAGATCTTTATCCTAACAGGACCAGTGTTATTGCAGTATTAAGATATCTCAACCCGGAAAAAGATGCTGCCTATATCCAAAAAATTTACGACACCATAGACTCTCTATATCCCGGTTATGCCCCACTTGCAAAATTCAGGAAAGAGCAAAAAGAGAAAAGAGAGTTTGAGGCCAGAGTTAAAATCGGATCGGTTGCACCGGATTTTGAGTACCCGCAGGTTAACGGTAACGTATTAGGACCTAAAAATTTCAGAGGAAAAGTACTATTGATAGATTTCTGGGCCTCGTGGTGCGGCCCTTGCCGTCAGGAGATACCAAACCTTAAAGAGGCATACCAAATGTTTAAAGACAAAGGAGTAGAGTTTCTTAGTGTCTCAATTGACAAAGGTACCCCGGAGTGGACAAAGGCGCTTGACCAAGAGAAGATGCCTTGGCCTCAAATCCTTGCACCAAACGCCGGCAAAGAGATAACACAACTGTATCAGTTCTCCGGAATTCCTTTCATAATCCTTCTCGATAAAGAGGGTAGGATAATAGCCAAAAACCTTCGTGGCGAAGGACTTATCAAAGCAATTAAGGAGCAGATAAAGTAGACTTTGCTCAAACTTCGAGAATCGGGCACGTCTTTACTCATTGTTGGTGAAATTGCCTCACAACAGGACCACATACTTTGCACGTTACGGGCTTAAAAAAGAGGGCGAATAAAAAGTAAAGTCGCCCTCTTTTTTCATTTATCGTCAGTACCTAATTCGTAACTGGAAGTTTGTTTTTGAAAAAATAAAGGACTAATTGGTTGAATTAAAGGCAAATAGCCCTTGCTTGCTTCACTTAAATTATGTATCTTTATATCGACAAAAACACAAGAACAATAAAAGATTAAGCATTGCAAAGGTAATCCTTAAATCTTACAAAGAGAACGATTCGTTACCTCTCCCTCCTTCATTAGAAGATTTGGTTATCCCAGTTCTAAACATAATTATAGGCAAAGAACTGCATTTTATGCAGATGCAAAGCATAAATCTCTTCGAAAACAAGCTTATACTATATATCTGATGGTTCTTCAATCATAAAGTCTGGTATGACCTATAGCAATTTTTTTATGTTCTGAGCCTCTTTTTTGCTGCAGATCAATATATTATCCGGAGTGTCCACTATAACCATATCCTCAACTCCCAGCAGTGATATTTTCTTTCCGGTTGTGCTGATTATTATGTTTCGGGATGAATCCACCTCTTTTATTTGGGTTCCCTTAGCAATTGTAGCATTTTTATTCGGCTCAAAAACCTCTTCAAGAGCCGGATAACTTCCAATATCACTCCATCCAAACTCCACAGGGATAACAAAAATTTTTTCATACTTTTCCATAATTCCAAAGTCAATGGATATCTTCTCGAATGCGTTGAAAAGCTCTTTAAGTGAGGCGCTGTGAATATCTCTCATCTCAGCTCCAAGTGAAGATATCTTCATTAAAGTAGAGTAGTGGTTTGGCATAAAACATTTGAAGGCATCCAGCATAACCGCAATTTTGAAAATAAACATTCCGCTGTTCCACAAGTGCTTCCCATCTGAGACATATTTGTAGGCAAGAAGATGGGTAGGTTTTTCTCGGAAAGCCTCAACTTTTGCAGGCACACCTATTCTTATTCCTGAGCCCATCCTTAAATCTGTAACATCATTATCATCATCTTCAAATGCTTTCACCTTAAGATAACCGTAACCGGTTTCGGGGGATGTAGGCTTGATTCCAAGCGTAATAATTGCATCGTCTCTATCTGCAACCTCTATAGCAGTAGATAGTGCACCCCTGAAGCTCTCCTCATCTTTAATCAGGTGGTCCGATGCAAGAACAATCATAACAGAGCCCGGATATAAACCATTGATAATAATTGATGAGTATCCTATAGCTGCCGCAGTATCTTTAAAGGCAGGCTCAAGAATTATGTTTGATAAGGGTATTTGTGGGAGCTCTTCGTTAACAGCCGGTGCCTGTATTGCATTTGTTGCAATGAAAATTCTCTCTGCAGGAATCAGCGGGATAACTCTCTCTACAGTCATCTTTATAAGACTTCTGTTTGAATCGATTAATTTGAGCAGCTGTTTGGGTCTCTCTTTTGTTGATAGTGGCCAGAACCTCTCTCCCGATCCACCAGCCATAATCAGGACAGTACAGTTTGAAGCGTTGTTCATAAATATAAATCTAAGGAGCTATTTCCGATATCGGTTACGAAGATAATAAAAAATACTAGCTGCAGTTTATATTTACACTATAAAAACGTGCATACAGATTTAAAAAACAGAATTCAAGCAGCGTAATACGATGGCAAATTCTTAAATATTATACTGTAAGAAACTCATTTTAGAGTATTAAGTTTTTTTATTTTTACAAACACGAAAAGGTAGCCGAGGCCTTTGCCAAACTTTATAAACTGGAGGGCTCACTAAAGAGTGAAATAGTGTGGGATATTTTTGAACTATCGGATAACTACGAGCAATTTACCGCCCTTTATGGCAAAAAAAGGGTAGATGCCAAACTGGCTAAAGAGAGTTACTCAATGCGCCCGGATGTCCTTAAACCAAAACCAAAAAAGTAGACATTGCCGGAGTTACCTCAAATTCTGGCAAAGCTGT
>CAYGOE010000061.1:0-11465 GCA_964351405.1 uncultured Muribaculaceae bacterium
ATTGTCCGGGCTGTTCTCACGGAACAGTACACAAACTGATTGCAGAGGTTATTGAGGAGATGGGCATTCAGGAGAAGACTATTGGTATTTCACCTGTAGGATGCTCTGTTTTTGCCTATAACTATATAGATATTGACTGGCAACAAGCAGCTCACGGAAGAGCACCTGCACTAGCTACTGCAACCAAAAGACTCTGCCCGGATAAATATGTCTTTACCTATCAGGGAGACGGTGACTTGGCATCAATCGGCACTGCTGAGATAATCCACGCTTGCAATAGAGGTGAAAATATCGTAGTAATTTTTATAAATAATGCAATTTATGGTATGACGGGAGGTCAGATGGCTCCCACTACCCTTCTCGGTATGAAGACCTCTACATCGCCATACGGAAGGACAGAAGAACTTCACGGTAAACCTCTAAAAATAACCGAATTGATTGCTCAATTAGAGGGAACTTGCTATGTTACGAGACAATCTGTTCAGAGTGCTGCCGCCTCAAGAAAGACTTTAAGAGCCATCAGAAAAGCTTTTGAAAACTCAGCTCTCAATAAGGGGACCTCATTTGTAGAGGTTGTGAGTGCTTGTAACTCAGGCTGGAAACTATCCCCTGTTAAGTCTAACGAATGGATGGTTGAGAATATGTTCCCTAGTTATCCAATAGGTGATCTTAAAGACAGATAAATAATACAAATATGAAAGAAGAGATAATAATAGCAGGATTTGGAGGTCAGGGCGTTTTGTCTATGGGCAAAATACTTGCATACTCAGGAATTATGCAGGGTCAGGAAGTTACCTGGATGCCTTCCTACGGTCCCGAAATGCGCGGAGGAACGGCTAACGTTACAGTAATTCTCAGTGATAAAAAAATAAGTTCTCCTATCTTGAGTCAGTTCGACACTGCAATTATCCTAAACCAACAGTCTATGGATAAATTTGAAAAACAGGTAAAACAGGGCGGGTTATTGATATACGATCCTAATGGTATTACCCGACATCCTCAAAGAAAAGATATCACAATCTGCTCAATTGATGCAGTGGACATATCTGCAGAACTTGGGAATTCAAAAGCATACAATATGGTGGTTTTGGGTGCTTTTCTAAAGAAAAAGCCTATTGTAGAAATGGTTAACGTTATTAGGGGATTAAAAAAATCTATCCCTGAGCGTCACCATAGTCTCATTCCAATGAATGAAACCGCAATTCAGAAAGGGATGGAAAAAATTACAGAACTTCACTCTATATAACCATATCCGCTCTAAACTAAGTTATGCTCCTTCTTGTTATTAAAGCAGGAGCATTTTTGTTTAATATTATTTTTACTATCTTTGTATAACTGCAAAGATATTATGAATACAGACTATCAAACGGTAATTAATAGCCTAAAGGCTAAAATAGAATTAATCATATCCGGTTATGAGCAAGCTGTTGCAGATAACCAAAGATTAAACCAGGAGCTGTCTGAATGCAGGGAGGAGCTTAATAATAGTATTAATAAAACTAAAGAACTGGAAGATAAAGTAAATAAATTACAATTAGTTGAGGCCTTCAAATCCTCCTCTACGGATGTGAAGGAGGCAAAACAGAAGATTGGCAAGATAGTCAGAGAGATAGATAAATGTATTGCTTTGTTAAATGATTAATTAATGGAACAGCAATCTATACAAATTAACATAGCCGACCGTAGTTACCCACTTCGTATACCGGCAGCAGATGAAGAGAAAATTAGAGCAGCGGCAAAAATTATCAACGAAAAGACCACTCTTTATAGAAAGAGGTATGCAAATCGTGATACTCAGGATGCACTATCAATGGCACTTCTTCAATTTGTTATAAGGTTAATCGAAGCAGAACAGAATGAAGAGGGCACCCAGATTGTCGAAGAGTTGAAATCTCTGGATAATTTGCTTGACGATTACATAAAGATCAATCTTGTTTAACTCAACTATAGTAGTGTTTTAGCCGTTGGTTTATGCTCTTTGCCAAAATCAACACTATCAAATTACCGAGCCAACTCGATAGTCAAAAACAGGCCTATTTACCCTCCGGGGGATTCCGTTTACGGGACATTGGACGTTTGCGACTGAATAATCGGAGCTCAAATCTTGTTTTATAAGATTTTAGCTTAAACAGCTGGACCAACGGCTTTTTTAAAAAGAATCAAACACTATATAGATATACGAGAAAATGGAAAACATAATAATTACTCTGCTGGCCACTACGGCCGGTTTTGGTATTGCCTACTATGTAGGTCACAATATAATACTAAAAAGGAAGAGAGAAGATATACTCCGCTGCGCAGAGCAGGATGGTGAAAATATTCGTAAAGAGAAAATATTTCAGGCGAAAGAAAAATTTCTTCAGCTAAAAACCGAGCACGAGCAACAAATTCTAGAACGCTCAAATCTGGTAATTCAACAGGAGGCTAAGTTAAAGCAGAGAGAATTGCTTATGAATCAGCAAAATGCAGATTTGCAAAAAAAGTTAAGGGAGATCGATGTATTGAAGGATAGCCTTAAACAACAGCACGAGTTGATAGAGAAGCGAGGAGAAGAGTACGAGAAGCTGAGAGTTGAGGCAATTCAAAAAATTGAAAATATTGCCGGACTATCAGCTCAGGAGGCAAAAAATCAGCTTATAGAGACGATGAAAACCGAAGCAAAAAGCGAAGCAATGTCCTATATTAGTGAGGTTATGGACGAGGCGAGACTAACAGCAGGTAAAGAGGCTAAAAGAGTGGTAATTAACACTATTCAGAGGATCGCTCCAGAGACAGCAATTGAAAATGCAGTCACAGTCTTTAACATTGAGAGCGATGAGATTAAGGGGCGTATTATTGGACGCGAAGGGAGAAATATTCGGGCACTTGAAGCTGCAACCGGGGTTGAAATTGTAGTTGATGACACACCTGAAGCAATTCTTTTATCGGCATTTGATCCGGTAAGAAGGGAGGTTGCCAGGCTAGCATTACATCAGCTCGTTACAGATGGAAGAATTCACCCTGCAAGAATTGAAGAGGTGGTCGCTAAAGTTCAGAAACAACTGGATGATGAAATACTTGAAACCGGTAAAAGAACCTGTATAGATATGGGGGTTCACGGACTTCACGTTGAGTTGATCAAGCTTATTGGCAGGATGAAATATCGCTCATCATACGGACAAAATCTGCTCCAACACTCCAGAGAGGTTGCAAATATCTGTGCTACAATGGCATCAGAACTTGGTCTCAATCCAAAGAGTGCAAAAAGAGCTGGGCTACTTCACGATATTGGCAAGGTTTCTGATGAAGATCCGGATTTGCCACACGCTATTCTGGGGATGAGACTTGCAGAAAAATTCAAGGAGAAGCCGGAAATTTGTAATGCAATTGGTGCACACCACGAAGAGACAGAGATGACATCTATTATCTCTCCCCTTGTACTTGTAGGTGATGCAATATCGGGATCCAGACCGGGAGCAAGAAGAGAGGTAATTGAATCTTACATAAAACGCCTGAAAGAGCTTGAAGATTTAGCACTCTCCTACCCCGGAGTTACAAAATCATACGCAATTCAGGCAGGTAGGGAGCTAAGAGTAATTGTTGGAAGTGAGCAGGTTTCAGATAAAGATTCTGAGCAACTCTCGTTGGATATCGCAAGAAAAATTCAGGATGAGATGGTATATCCGGGTCAGGTTAAGATAACAGTTATACGAGAGACCAGATCTGTAAGCTTTGCTAAATAGTAAGAGTTTATAATTGAAATAAAAAAATGGCCGGCTAAAAATTAATAGCCGGCCATTATTTTATTAGCCTGGAGTAGCCTCTTCCATATCTAATCCAACCTAATTTGGATCTACCCCAAAAAGAGTCTTATAGTCTCTCCTCGCTGCATCTTTTACAAACGCTTCGGGAACAATTTTCCAGTGGTTAAGTTTTGTGGCAGTCAATGTACCATTCTCTTTAAGGTATTGATATATTAGTTCTCTGATGTCCGATAATCTCTCTATAACTCTACTCTCCATCTCATCTTTTGAAATACCTGCACCCAGCTCCAGAAGATCTCCCCCACCATTTGCTCTATATGAAGATAATGCAACTCTATATCTTCTTTTAGGGTCAAATGGGGTTCCATCTGCCATAGTTAATATAGTGACCATATTGCCTCTCTCCTTTGTTACATTAACCTCATAAATCAACCCGGCTGCTGAATCAAAATTGAAAAAGACATTCATAAACCGACCTCTCTCTCCTGAACCTGTCGAGCTTAAAAGTAGAAGATTGTCCTCTTTTGAATCCATCTTGTTAATCCAACTGGAGTATGAGAACTCCAGATATTTTTTTATTTCAACCCCTTTCATTTCAATAACATAAAGCTGATTTTCATATGGATAGATATTGAGTAAATCTTGAAAGTTTAACCCTCCCGCCTCAATTGTCACATCATATGAGAGTGGTGCTACAAAAGATATATCTGCTTTTGATTTAACCAGTTGAAGAGAGTGAATCATATCAATGAACTCAGACGGTCCAAAGTAGGCACTTCTGGTTGTAATTTTATTATTAAGAGTTCCTACAAACTGATTAGTAAAGCTCTTAACTTTCAAAAAATCTTCTCTGAAATTGTCAAGATATTCAGGATCAGCAGGAATATCCTTTATTGGAATTATCTCTCCCTCAACACTTTTAGACACAACCTCTCCATCACTAAATCTCAGATTTACTATGGCAGATGAGAGAAAAGAGGCTCTGGAGCCCCCCTCAAAAAGCCATACGCTATCTTTACCATTATAGATCTTCTCTGCAGTGGATTTGTGATCGTGAGATGCAAACACAATGTCTAAACCTTTAATATTTTTCGCAATATATCTGGCAGGGTTTTCGGGTGTATAGGCATCCTCTTCACCCAAACCGCCGTGAATAGCGGCAATAACTATGTGTGGATTCTCTTTACTGCGAATCTTATCTATCCAATACTCAATTGATGGTACCATCTCTTCAAACCTAATACCTTTCCAAAGCTCAGGGGAGAGCCACTTAGGGATATTTGGGTTGGTCATTCCTATCACGGCAATCTTCACACCATCACGGACCAAAATTGTGTATGGAAGAAAATAGGGAGTACCGCTCTTTTCGTCAATAGCATTTGCTGCTAGATAAGGGGCATCCATCTCTTTTACAATCTTGTCATAAACAGGATGACCTGCTTCTATATCGTGATTACCTACAACAACCGCATCATATTTCATATAATTTACGATTTTGGAGAATATATGAACAGAATTTGTGTCAATGTAATTGAAATAGAAGGTAGAATTGTCTCCCTGTAGATGATCTCCAACATCAATCAGTATTACCCCCTTTTCTCCGTATTTAATTCTGGAATCTTTAACATAATTGCATACTGAGGCAAGCGAGTAAGGGTGAACTCTCTGGGCTCCCTTATTGGTAAAGAGAGAATCAAAAAATCTACCGTGAAGATCGTTTGTAGCATAGATTCTAAAGGTATGAACCCCATCATTTACAGATTCTCTATTGCAGGAGAGAGAAGAGAATAGAGAGAAAAGTGATATTAGAGATATTAAAAAAAGTTTACTTGTCTTCATAACTTGTTCTTCATATGTAATGTTCATAATTGAGGCGTCAATATTAAATCACTTAAGAATATTGAATTCATCTGCATCTTTCCAGGCTGTAAAGTGGTCTCTATAAGCTCGTAATCTTTCAATATCAATATTATAAACAGAGTAATTCAATCCTTCACTCTCAGGTAGAACAGCCTCTCCAAAAAAATCAAACAGATATCTGCTACCCTCATAATCGCAGTTGGGATCTGAACCGCTTCTGTTCACAAATGCAAAATAGGCAAGATTCTCAATTGCTCTAGCTTTTGCAAGAGGTTCTATAACCTTTGATCTTAATATTGGCCAGTTTGCTACATTTATCATAAGATCATACTCAAGTTTTCTATTTCTTGACCATACCGGAAAACGAAGATCATAACAAATTTGAATTGCTATATTCACTCCCCTGAAAGCAACCACAGTTTTTTCTGTACCGGCTTTAAATACCTTATCCTCACCTGAATGGCTAAAAAGATGTCTTTTATCGTATTTATAGATGGCTCCCTGCGGGGTTATAAAGAGGGCTCTGTTGTACAAATAGTCCTTCTCCTTTACAGGTATTGAAGCGAGAACAGCGCACTCGGTATCTTTGCTTAAACTCTTCATCCATTTAACAGTGTATGAATCCATATCCTCTGCAATAGAACTGTTCATAGAGAATCCTGTATTGAAGAATTCAGGAAATACTAACAAATCGACTCCCGAAGCCCCACTACTTAAAATTATCTCAGATATGAACCGGCAGTTATCCAGACTCTCTTGTGGGGACTCCCATTTGGTATCTGAACTAATAAGTGCTATCTTCATAAAATATCTATTATAAACAAAGATAGTTTAAGAATAATAAAAAAAATAGATTAGGTTTACTATATATTAGAGATAAAATGGAAGTGCATTTTTCATTGCCGTTTGATACTACAGCAGGTCAGAAGCTTCTCATAACTGGCTCAATTCCGGTATTTAAAGAGGATTTCGAAAAGAACACTAAAAAGATCTGCTATATTAAAGGGGTCTGGCACTTTATCATAAAGATTAATACCGTTAAAGAGTTTACTTATTCATATCTATTAAAAGATGAGTCCGGGGAGATATCAATTGAGGCAGGTCCTCCAAGACTCTTCTCATACAATGGCGATGGTGATTGTCGTGTCTACGATCAGTGGAGAGTATTTGACGATGAGTCACCTTTTATGTCGGATCCGTTCAGGAGAGTTTTTTTCTACAATAAAAATAGCAAACCACTACTTGAGAGAGATACAATCTTGTCTTTATCTGCTAATAATATCCCATCCGGATGCTCCGTAATAATTGCCGGTAACTGCAGCGAGTTGGGTAACTGGGATATTTTAAAAGCTGCAAAAATGAGTCGAAAAGAGGACGGGTTGTGGTACTACTCTACAAATAGAGATAAACTTGATATTTGGACACAATATAAGTTTATAATAACTACCAATAAGGGTGACATAGTCTGGGAAGAGGGAGAAAACAGGACTCTGCCTACGGATTATCCTGGGAGATACACTAAAATATTCATCAACCATTTCAGAGTCAATATCCGAGCTATGAGGCCACGTCTTTGTGGAACTTCAATCCCTGTTTTCTCTTTAAGAACTAAGAAAAGCTGCGGTGTTGGCGACTTTGTAGATCTCAAACTTATGGTTGATTTTCTCAGTGAGACGTCCCAAAATATACTTCAGCTTCTTCCCGTTAATGATACATCGATTACACACACTTGGGAGGACTCTTATCCTTATAGCTCAATATCTGTGTACGCACTCCACCCATTATACATAAACCTTGAGCTGACTGGTGTCATTAAAGATAGTGAATTTATGGAGGGACATCAAAAAAAAGCAATAGAACTGAACAACCTAAATTCTATTGATTACGAGTCTGTTGCCAACCTTAAATGGAAATACCTAAAAAAAATATTTAAACAAGAGGGAGATACTGTACTCAAATCTATAGAGTTTACCTCTTTTTTAAAAAAAAATGATGAGTGGCTGATTCCATATGCAGCATTTTGCTATTTGAGAGACAAGTACAAAAGTGCAGATTTTAGAAGCTGGCCAAAATACTCAACTTTCAACCGTGATGAAATTATGGCGCTTACCTGTGAAGAGAGTAAGTTTTTTAAAGAGATATCTATACACTATTATATTCAGTTTCATCTGCATAAACAGCTCTCTTACATTCGTGAATATGCTAATAGCAAGCAAATCATCTTAAAAGGTGATATTCCGATTGGTATTAATAAAAATTCGGTGGAGGCTTGGGTGGAGCCTCATCTCTTTAACTTTGGAGGAGAGGCAGGAGCTCCGCCGGATGATTTCTCTGTAAAGGGACAAAACTGGGGGTTTCCAACCTACAACTGGGATGTAATGGAGAGAGACGGATTCAGTTGGTGGAAAAAAAGGTTTGTTAAAATGGCAGAGTACTTTGATGCTTACAGAATCGATCATATTCTCGGCTTCTTTAGAATTTGGGAAATTCCTGCAAACTCTATCGAGGGGTTGATGGGTAGCTTCAATCCTGCTTTACCATTAAGTGAAGAGGAGATCAGATCATTCGGATATGATTTTAATTATGAGAGAGATACTTTGCCATATATCACAGATGCTGTTCTTTATGATTATTTTGGCCAAACAAAAGAGAAGATTAAAGATGAGTTCCTTGAAGATATGCATAACGGAACATATCTATTTAAAAGCTTATTCAGCACTCAAAAACTAATAGAGTGTTTCTTCAACGAAAATCCGGAATCTGAATATTCTCTCTTTCGACAAGAGCTTCTTAGTCTCTGTACTGAAATCCTCTTTTTGCGTGACAGAGCTGATTTTAAACGGTTTCATCCCAGAATATCTGCTCAATTTACTAAATCTTACCACGTGTTAAGCGATCATCAGAAAGAGTGCTACAACAGAGTGTACAACCACTTTTTCTATGAGAGGAATGAGAGCTTCTGGTATCACAATGCTATGAAAAGACTACCTTCTCTTATATCATCAACCGGTATGCTTGTCTGTGGTGAAGATCTTGGAATGATTCCATCCTGCGTACCTGCAGTGATGAATAAATTGAGTATTATGACTCTGGAAATACAGAGAATGCCAAAAGATCCGAAAGAGAAATTCGGGAACCCTCGCAATTATCCTTATCTCTCTGTTTGTACTACTGGGACCCACGACACAAGCACTCTGAGAGGGTGGTGGGAGGAGGATTATAATCAAAGCAAAAGCTATTATAGAGATATATTGGGATATGATGGCGAACCACCTGTTTTTTGTGAGCCTTGGTTATGTTCCAGAATAGTAAATGAGCACCTGAACTCACCCTCTATGCTGGCGATTCTCCCTCTACAGGATTGGTTGTCAATGTTTCCGGATTTAAGAAGAGAGGACCCTAATAGCGAGAGAATCAATATCCCGGCCAATCCAAAACACTATTGGAGTTACAGAATGCATCTGAATATTGAGGATCTTCTTGAAAATAAGAATTTTACAAAAACCATTGAGAGTATGATAGAGAAGTCGGGAAGGATACTGGAAAGTTGATTTATCTGCCTAAGCTTTTTTATGTATCTTATCCATTATTAATGCGATAGCCCCATCTCCGGTAACATTACAAGCAGTACCGAAGCTATCCATTGTAATATAAAGTGCTATCATCAAGCCGGTGAGCATTTGGTCAAAACCGAGCATAGACTGCAATATTGCTATTGCTGCCATTATTGCACCTCCTGGTACTCCGGGAGCTGCCACCATAGTAACTCCCAACATCATTATAAATCCTGCAAAAAGTGATATATCTGTACTCATACCTGTCATATACATAATTGCATAGGCACAGGATACTATCTTTAAAGTGCTCCCTGAGAGGTGAATTGTTGCACATAATGGAATTACAAAATCTGCAATCTCAGGGTCTACACCGTTTTTTTTCGTCTGAATCAATGTAACAGGGATTGTCGCTGCCGATGATTGTGTACCCAATGCAGTAACATAGGCCGGTAGCATATTTATTAGTGCTTTAATGGGATTCTTTCCAGAAAAGGCACCTGCAATGACAAATTGGAACAGTAGCAGGATAATGTGCATTACAAATATTACAATAATTACTTTAAAAAAGAGAGAAAGAATCATAGTAACCTGACCCTCAGCACCTATTTTTAGGAATATGCCAAAGATATAGTAGGGTAGAAGAGGAATTATCGCCTTTTTGATTATAAGTATAATAATATCACGAAACTCACTCAAAGCTCCTTTTAGTCTCTCTGCATTTACTGCAGATACTCCTATACCTATAACAAATGCAAATATAAGGGCAGATGTTACTCCCATAAGAGGAGTCATTTCAAAAGTAAAGAAAGCAGTTATTACATCGGTAAACTGAAACCCCGATCCGTTTAGTGTAGAGGTTGGTTCAATAAGCAAAGGAAGAGACCACTTAGTTGTGAAGAATGAGAAAAAACCGGCTATTAATGTAGAGCCATAAGCGATAAGAACTGTTATAATCAATAATTTACCTGCACCCTTGCCAAGGTCGGCAATTCCGGGTGCAATGAGACCCAGAATAAGCAGCGGAACAATGAAGGAGAGAAAATTGCTGAACAGACCATTAACTGTTACAAAAACTCTTACAGCCCATACAGGAAAGAAGAGAGAGCATCCAATACCGATAATAATAGCAATTACAATCTTTGTAAGAAGCCCGGGTTTGAATTTAAATATCATAAACTACCATTTTTAACTATTCTCTCCTCTCCCTTAAGCAGGCCAACGCCAACTTCTCCAAAAGAGTTTGCCCAGGCTCTATGCATCATTGCAGTATTAAAAACAAGAGCAATATTACCCTTTCCGTCTACCGCTATAATCCCTCCTCCGGATCCTCCCATAGGGCTGATTTTATTGAAAATAACCTCATTTGATGCCTCAATAAGGGATAATCCCCTATACTCCATTAGTGCAGATATATCATAGGCCACAACCCGTCTTATCCAGTACTCACCGTGTCCAGTACCGGATATCGCTGCTGTCCGGTTGTTTGCGTATGTTCCCGCGCCAATAACAGGTACATCTCCTACCCTTCCCCATTTTTTGCCTGACATCCCACCAGTAGATGTTGCTGCAGAGAGATTGCCGTAAATATCAAGGGCCACACAACCAACTGTTCCTCTTGGGTTTGGGCTCTCTTTGTTCTCTTTGATTCTATTTAGCTGCTCCTCTCTCTGTTTTGTAGAGAAATAGCTGTTGTCAACCGACTCCAACCCCATCGATTTTGCAAAAGCAGAGGCGCCCTCTCCAATGAGCAAAACGTGGGCGGTGCTATCCATAACCAGCCTGGCAGCCATTATCGGGTTCTTAATGTCTCTTAACCCTGCAACAGCTCCTGCTTTCAGGTTTGAGCCATCCATTATAGCAGCATCCAGTTCGTGAACTCCGTCAATATTTTTAACGGCACCCTTACCTGCGTTAAATAGCGGACAGTTCTCCAAATATACTACAACCTTCTCTACAGCTTCAAGAGATCTCCCTCCTTGAGAGAGAATTTTAGTTCCAATCTCTAAGGCTTCCAGAAGATGTTTTTCATACTCCGCTATCTTTTGGGGATTCAGACTTGAGGGTGTACCTCCCGCTCCTCCGTGTATTGCAATTGACCATACCTTCTGATTGGCCTGTGCCTGTAATTGTGTAATAACTACCAAAAATATTAGGAGTAAAAACGAACTCTGTTTAAACATAATTAGATTTCTTAATGATTACTTTTATTAAACCACAAGATACAAAAAAAGAAATATTCCAGGATACCCTGCATAAAAAAAGCCCGATGATCTCTCATCGGGCTCTGTAAAAATGGCGGCTACCT
>CAYGOE010000062.1:0-11097 GCA_964351405.1 uncultured Muribaculaceae bacterium
CTCTTCTCTTCTCTCACTATGATGCAATATCCAGAGATGAGACCAGGGAGACTCAACAGACACTTCATTACATAGGAGTTCCGGTTAACCTCTACTATAATCTTTTCAACAAGGAGAGCCTTAGGGTATATATCTCAACAGGGGTGGCAGCAGAGAAGGGGCTCTATGCAGATTACAAAGTGTTTGAGAGCGGAGTAAAAAGAACTTACGGGCAATCTATTGATGGGCTTCAGTGGTCTGTTAATGGAGGTTTTGGGGTGGAGTTTCAGGTAAACAACTCTGCCGGTCTATATTTTGACCCCTCTGTAGCCTACTATTTTGATAATAACCAGCCCCTTAGCATAAGAAGCTCACAGCCGCTTCAATTCAAATTTGAACTTGGGCTCAGGTTCAGGCTCTAATACTCTTTTTATAACTATATTTACAAAAAAAAGAGTTGTCAAAAGTTGCCGTAGTAATATTAAACTGGAACGGGAAGCACTATCTTGAGAGATTTCTTCATCTGTTGATAGAGCGCACAAAGATTGCCGATGTAGAGATTGTCATCGTAGATAACTGCTCTAATGACGGTTCTCAGGCGTGGATAAAAGAGAAACATCCCACACTCACACTCATAGAATTTGACAGGAACTATGGTTTCACAGGGGGCTATAACAAAGCCCTTGAGCATATAGAAGCAGAGTACTACCTACTTCTTAACTCAGATGTTGAGGTAACCAAAGGATGGCTGCAACCGCTTATAACTGCTATGGACAAAAATCCTAACGTTGGAATATCTATGCCAAAGATAAAATCTGCATTTGACAGAGATATGTTTGAGTATGCAGGAGCTTGCGGAGGTTATATGGATGTTCTTGGATTCCCGTTTTGCAGGGGGAGGATTCTCTCCCACATCGAGAAGGATACTGCACAATACAATATGGACAGGGAGATATTCTGGGCGTCGGGTGCCGCTTTTATGATAAGGTCATCTCTTTTTCACTCTCTAAAGGGCTTTGATGATACTTTTTTTGCACATATGGAGGAGATAGATCTATGTTGGAGGGCTAAACTTAATGGTTGGCAGGTGTGGGCATATCCGGACTCTGTAGTATATCACGTAGGCGGAGGTACCCTCCCGAATGACTCACCGGTAAAGCTCTACTATAACTACAGAAATAATCTCTTAATGCTCTATAAAAACTTGCCGGGCAATAGATTGCATCTGATTCTTTTTATTAGAATGCTCCTCGACAGGGCATCTGCTCTTCTATACCTGCTTCAGGGCAAGAGAGAGCTGTTTAAAGCTGTAATGAATGCTCACGACAAATTCCTGGAGATGAAAAAAGAGATTGTAAGAGATGAGCAGCTGTGCAGCCGAAAAATAGGCTCAGTCTATAAGGGGAGTATAGTTCTATCCTTTTTTCTCCACTTAATGAAGCTGAAATTTATAGATATCGGGGCCAATATCAAATAACATCCAGCACCTTCTCAAGCCTTGTTCCCCTTGAACCTTTTATCAGAAATGTCATCCCCTTTGGCGGGTTGCTCTCCAGAAAGTGGCGAAGATCTGAAGATGTTTTAAAGAATAGAGCATTTTTATGGAAGAAGTCATTTCCATTTGCAGCACTCTCAAACTCTGAGCCCACAAAAAAGAGCATTGAAGGGTTGAGTTGGATGATAAGATCCAAAATCTCCCGGTGTTCCATTTGAGAATCTTCGCCAAGCTCAAGCATATCTCCGATGACCAACGCTCTTTTTGTACAATCCATATTTTTGAAATTCTCCAGAGCTGCTCTCATACTGGTTGGGTTTGCATTGTATGCATCTACAATCAGAGTGTTGTATTTTCCCTTTATCAACTGACTTCTGTTGTTGGAGGGAGTGTAGTTCTCTATTGCCTGTGCAGATAGTTCGGGATCTGTTCCCATCAACTCTCCTATCGCCAAAGCAGCAAGGATATTATCTGCATTGTATCCACCTATCAGTTTTGTGTTTATCTCTCTTGAAGAGTGTAGAATCATCTTAAGATATGGATTCTGGGCGGTAGGATCACAAATGGTGACTCTCTGTTGTGTCACTCCGTAAGGGATAGTTTTAAGCTTCACTCTAAGGGCAATCATCCCGCAAAGATGAGGGTTGTCACTATTATATAGTGCTGTTCCGGAGCTCTTCTCAAGATAGTCGTAAAGCTCTCCCTTTGTCCTCTTAACTCCCTCGAAGGAGCCGAACCCAAGCAGGTGAGCCTTGCCAACGTTGGTTATAAGACCTATGTTGGGCTGAGCAATGGATGAGAGCAGTTCAATCTCTCTCGGTCCACTTGCCCCCATCTCAATTACTGCCATCTGAGTGCTTTTATCCAATTTTAAAATTGTGATCGGTACACCAATATGGTTATTGAAGTTATCTGTGGTTGAGCTTACCCTGTACTTAGTAGAGAGAACGGCGGTGATTAACTCTTTTGTCGTGGTCTTTCCGTTTGAGCCGGTAAGTGCAATAACCGGAACCTTGAGTATACGGCGATGGTGAGCAGCCAACTCTTGGAGAGTCTCCAGCACACTATGGGTGTAGATAACTCTTGGGTCATCTGAGCCGATATCTTCATCTACCACTGCATAAGAGGCTCCATCTTCCAGAGATTTTAGAGCGAAATTGTTACCATTGAAATTCTCTCCTTTGAGTGCAAAGAAGATAGAGCCCCGGGTTATGTTTCTGCTGTCAGTTGATACTCCCTCAGAGTTAAGGTAGAGCTCATATAGTTGTGATAATTCGTATGCTTTTGTCATTATTAGCGGAGGTTTATTTTGTGCTTAATTGTATATTTCAGAGCCTTACGGGATTATATCTATTTTCGACCGGTTGAGCCAAAGCCGCCATCTCCTCTCTCACTCTCGTCCAGAGAGTCGCTCTCAAGCCAGGTTGCCTTTTCATATTTTGCAATAACCATCTGCGCTATTCGCTCTCCCGGGTTAAGAGAGAAGGGTTCATTAGAGAGGTTTACAAGAATGATTCTAATCTCTCCTCTGTAATCTGCATCAATGGTTCCGGGGCTGTTCACTATCCCAATCCCGTGTTTGACTGCAAGCCCGCTTCTTGGTCTTATCTGAGCCTCATAGCCGGTTGGTAGTTGAATGTAAAGGCCTGTAGGCACCAACACTCTCTCCAGAGGTGCTACCACCATCGTCTCATCTATATTTGCCCTCAGATCCATACCGGCTGAGTGCTCGGTGGCATACTCGGGAAGAGGGAATTTGGAGTGATTTAGAATTTTAGCTTCCATAGAGAGATCTTCTCAATTTTAAGATAGGTAAATATATATATGAAGATTAAAACAGTTCTGATTGTGTAGTTTAGGACGATACCCAAATCCGGAATCAGTGCAACAACAGCGTATAGGGCCAGCCCGCTGACTATATACCAGGCTATCCTGCCCCAGCGGTACGGAATTGGATAGTGCTTGTTCCCCAGATGTATGCTCACCATAAGCATAACGAGATAGCTTAGCAGATGCCCCCAGGCTGCTGCGTGATAGGAGTACAATGGCATAAAGATTATGTTAATCGCAATGGTAACTGGAAGACCGGCAATTGTTATTAAAATGGCAAAGTTAGTTTTTCCTGAGAGCTTGTACCACATAGATACATTGAAATTAATTCCCAGTATCAGATAGGAGAGGAGCATCACAGGAACAATAGAGAGTCCCTCCCGAAAATCTTTTCCCAGAACAATCTGGATTATATCGAGATAGAAAAGAATGCCCAAAAAGATGAGCATACCGAATGCGGTAAAATGCTCCATTACTTTGGCGTAGAGCTCTTTTGACCCCTTCTCTCCCTCTCTTGAGAAGAAGAAGGGCTCTGCAGCGAACCGAAACATCTGAATAAATAGCATCATAAGTGTTGCAATCTTTATTCCTGCCTGAAAGACCCCGAGATCTGCCTCCCAAATATTACCCTCAGGGCTGAAAAAGCGGAAAAGGGGGCGATCTATAAAGTCGTTTAGTATCCCGGACAGGCCGGCCACCATAATAGGTAGTGAGTAGAGCATCATCTCCCTCCATAACTTTGGGGAGAATGAGAGTTTTATCTTTAGAAGATCGGGGATAAATATGATTAACGATACTACTGCACTCAAAGATATGGCAAAGAGTATATAGGTGAAGTCGGGGGTTGAAGAGATAAAAGATGTGAGAAATGAGTCCGGATTTTTTGCCAGGTATGCCGGAACTACGAAGAAGAGGATAAGATTAAATGTGGTCTCAGAGAAGATCTTTATGCTTTTGAAAATTGCAAACTTTACAGGCCTGTTCTCAAATCGGAGTTTAGCGAAGAGTATTGCAGTGACGGAGTCTATAGCGAGAATACCTGCAACATACACAATTATAAATTTATAGCTGCCATACCCAAGCCACAGGGAGATATTTCCGGAGTAAATTACCATCAACAGAAGAAATACCAGTGAGAGAACTCCTGTTGTTATGAGCGCATTTGAAAAGACTTTGCCGGACTCTTTGGTTTTGTTGGCAAAACGAAAACAACCGGTCTCCAGCCCCAGGGTAAGGATAACCTGAAAAATAGCTATGTAGGCAAGAAATTCAGTTGCAATACCATAGTTCTCTCTGGTGAGAGAGTATGTGTAGATAGGGACAAAAACAAAGTTGATTACCCTTGCAAGGATGGTGCTGAAACCGTAAATAGCTGTTTCGCCTGCCAGTTTTTTTAAGGGGTTACTACTCATTACTCTCTGCTTTTATGGGTTTTAGTTTGCCAAGGCTTTAGATTTGAAAATCAGGAACCCGATATTAAGTTGCGGGTACCACTTTACCTCGGACTTTTGATAGTAGGTTGCTGAGAGGGAGACCGGGCCCACCGGTGATTGCCATACTGCAGCAAAATTTGCCAGAAAGGAGCCCATCGGAAAAAGTTCGGTGAATTTTGCAATACCTTCGCTGTTTTCTATGAGAAGCCTGTTTGGCTGGAAATATGCCCCCTGCATATGGATGGAGAGTGAGGGGGAGACCTTGACAATAGGTGTCAAAGCAACTCCCACAAAGGAGGGTGCCCTGTATGCATTCAGAAGAAGGGTCCTGTTATGGGGACTGGGCTGAAAAGCAGGCAGATATAGTAATGTAGAGATATGGTCTCCCATATAGGTTCTGTTTGAGAGGCTAATATCTGCAAGCACCCCTAAAGAGATAGATCTGTTTATGACATAGTAGTACTCTGTTGTTAGCCTTGCAGAGAACGAGGAGTGGTTGCCTCTTTTGAACTCGGTTCTGGTAAGTGATGTGCTGCCCGGAGTGTGCTCTTCGTCAACATATGTGTATCGTACAGATAACTTCTGTTTTTTTCCGTCCGTAGGATATAGTTTATAGTTAGTGGTGTTCCTCTCTAGAGTCATTGTGGGAGAGAAGTAGGTGAAGTTTGTATGGTCAGGCACATCGTATGTTGTGTAGTTATCTGTCTGATAGTACTCATAAAGATTTCTCCCAAGGTAGATATTGAACTTTGCAAGGATGTTTCTCTCAATATTAACGGGAGTTCCGGCACTCAGGGTAAAGAACATTTCTCTCTCCTGAATATTTCCGGGAATTCTGTTTGAGAAAAAAGTTGTCTGTCCTCCGGCAAAGTAGTCGAACAGGTGCAGGGTGAACTGTGCTTCATAAAACCAAAGGGGCTTTATTCCTATATCCTGTCGCAACATAAGGTTTAGCCCGGAGTAATATCTTCCCAGATTAAAATCTACAGATGCTCTCCAGGGGTTTTTGGAGAACTTGTTGTATTGAAATCCCAGATAACCTTGGTTTAGTGATGAAGATGAGATATTACCTCCGATGGAGATCTTCATTGGAGGTTTTTTGGTTACCTGAAGATAGAGATCAAAGAGGGAGTCACTTCTCATTTTTACCACCGGAAAGAGGGTGTTTATATTGTCAGTTGCAACAACCCTGTAAAAGCCTCTCTTGAGCTGATCAAAGCTGAATTCTTCGTTTGAGTTATTTTTGATAGTTCGTATAATAAACTCCTTCTCGCTGCTGCTAAGAGCGCTGTTGTCAATAAAGACATCCTTAAACCTTAGCGGAAGTGTCCTAACCCGGAAATCCATCCTCTTTTTTAGAATCTCCTCCTGAGAAACTCTCCGTTTAATAGCACTCTTTAGTCCGTCAATATATTTTAATGTGTTTTCGTAACCTATTTGGAAAATCTCATCTGCCTTTTGAAAGTCAATAATGGAGACACCTGGTAGTTGTATATCTATCAATACCCCTTTACCCTCAGGAATTGAGTAGTCTGTCTCAACCCTGAGCATATTCTCCAGTTGACTTAAGATATCTTCACTATCCGGCATTATTGCATTCCCGGAACATTTGGATCCTATCATATAGTCCGGATTAAAATCATTCACCATCACATCCCAGGGAAAGTTGTTGTAAAGCCCCCCGTCAAACAGGAGTACAGAGTCTACCATAATTGGTTTAAAGAGAAACGGGTATGTCATTGATGCTCTTACTGCCGAACCAAGATCTCCTCCTCTTAATACCAGGGGTTTTTTGTTGACAATATCTGCAGCAACACAACGGAAGGGTACCATGAGGTTATTAAAGTCATACCCGCAAGTTGCAGCAGAAGACGCAAAAAGCTGCTTAACAGCAAGATCCATAGGGTATGGGGCAATCAGGCTGGTTGGTAACTTTATAGCAAGCCGGCTTTTTTTGTGTTGTAACAGCGATACTCCCACCATCTCTGCAGTGGGTTCACGTCTGTATATATATGTTGCATAACCCTTTTCAAACTCCCCTTTATACCAGGAGTTAAATTCAGGAGAGCGAAACATTGCAAGCATCTCGTTAGGGGTAATTCCTATAGAATAGAGAGCGGCAACTATTGCCCCCATCGAAGTTCCGGCAACATAATCTATGGGGATATTATAGTCTTCAAGAGCTTTAATTACACCAATATGAGAGATACCTTTTGCTCCTCCTCCACTTAAAACCAGCCCCACACTCTGTGCATTTGCCCCCCCCGTGACAACTATTAACAGGACTGCTGCTAAAATCTTTTTAATTTGCATAATTATTGCAATTGAGGTAATTTTGTGAAGCTTTACAAAGGTACATAAAAAAAATAATTATTCAGATGAAAGCCAATTTTTTTAAACTATTGCTAATCATTCCCTTAGTTCTCTTTTCGTGCAAAGGAAAGCAGGGCGGAGCAGATCCGGGGGAAGCCACTAAAACAGACGACTCACTTACTATGCAGACAAATCTTATCTTCAATCCTGCCGATCTCCCGCAGGAGCCGGTTTTTGACATTGTTACCAACTTAGGGACAATCAGAATTAAACTCTATAAAGAGACTCCCAAACACAGGGACAACTTTGTTAAACTTGCCTCGGAGGGGTTTTTCGACGGAATCCGTTTTCACAGAATCATTAAAGGATTTATGATTCAGACAGGTGATCCTCTTTCAAAGGATATGGCTAATGAGGCGAGCTTTGGAACAGGTGGACCGGGATATACAATCCCTGCAGAGATTCTTCCTCAGTTCAACCATAAGAAGGGGGCACTTGCTGCTGCAAGAAGAGGAGATGCAGGCAACCCTATGAAGGAGTCTTCTGGTTCTCAGTTCTACATTGTAGAAGACGCAGCTACCTGTGCTCAGCTGGACGGAGCATATACAGTTTTTGGAGAGACAATAGAAGGTTTGGATGTTGTAGATAAAATTGCAGCTACTCCAACCAATTTCTCGGACAGACCAACCTCGGATGTTATTATCAAATCAGTTATGCCGGTACTGTAGTCACTATTATAGATTAAAGCTGACTCCAAACGATTAGAGATGATGGGCTAACCCATCATCTCTTTTACTTTTTTAGCCATTCTTGAGGCAAATACAAAGCTGTTGAGCTCTTCACAATCGGAGGTAAGTATGTTCTCTTTATCTCCCTCCCAAAGTAACATCCCTTTATGGATGAACCCGACTCTGTCTCCTATCTCCATAACAGAGTTCATATCGTGAGTATTTATAACTGTGGTTATGTTATACTCCTTGGTTATTTCTGAGATCAGCTGATCTATCAGAATTGAGGTCTGTGGGTCCAACCCGGAGTTTGGTTCATCACAGAAGAGGTATTTGGGGTTGAGAGCTATTGCCCTGGCAATTCCCACCCTCTTTTGCATTCCGCCGCTCAATTCATTTGGCATCAGCTTGTTTACATTTTTTAAATTTACCCTGTTAAGACAAAAATTTACCCTCTCCAGTTTTTGACTATCGCTCCACTCTGTGAAGAAATCCATCGGGAATCTTACATTCTCCTCTACGGTGGCAAAGTCAAAAAGGGCACTTCCCTGAAACAGCATTCCTATCTCCTTGCGGATATTTTTCTTCTCATTAAAGGAGAGTGAGCTGAACTTAACGTTGTCATACCAGATCTCTCCTGAATCCGGTTCGTGAAGCCCCACCAGAGATTTTAGTAAAACTGTTTTGCCGGATCCGCTTGCCCCAATTATAAGAGAGCACTCTCCGGGCCTATATTTTATGGATATATCTTTTAGAACGTGATTATCACCGAAGTGCTTTTCAAGACTCTTTACCTGTATCATAATTGATCTCCTAAGGTTGGTTAATTTAACATCAGTTGTGTAATCACAAGGTTGGCAAGAAGAATTGCAACACTGCTTGCAACAATTGCTTTGGTACTGGAGCGCCCGACTCCAAGAGAACCTCCTCCGGCATAATATCCGTAATATGAAGATATACTTGTTATTATAAAGCTGAATACAGCCATCTTAATCATACTGTAGAATATGTAGTAGAGCCGGAATGCATATTGAAGACCTTCTGAATATTGGCTTAGAGTTATCACTCCGGTAAGTGAGATAATCATCGCTCCCCCCAGCAATCCAAGGATAAAACTCATAAGCATCAGCAAAGGGTTAAATATGGTGGCTGCTGCTATCTTTGGTAAAATAAGGTAGTTGGCAGAGTTTATTCCCATCATCTCCATTGCATCTATCTGTTCGCTTATTCTCATACTGCCTATCTCGGAGGAGATGTTTGAGCCGACTTTGCCGGCAAGAATCAGGGCTACCATTGTGGAACAAAACTCAAGCACAAGACTCTCCCTTGCCATATATCCGACATACATCTTAGGAATGAGAGGGCTCTCGATATTATATGCTGTCTGGATAACAATTACTGCACCTATGAATATTGAGATTACTGCAATAATTGGGATCGAGTTAAGAACCAGTTTTTCGGTATCTATAAAGAACTGTTTCCTGAAAATTCTGCCCTTATCCGGCCGTGTGAACACCATCTTCATCAAAAGAAAGTACTGGCCAAGTTGCTCAAGAGATTTTTTCATTTATTTGACTAATTTTGTACAAATTTACAAATGATTTGACGATTCTCTACCATATTTCAATCTCCCTCTATCTTTTTGCCTCAGGCATTATGGGTATCTTCTCCAGAAAGGCGGCACTTTTTTATGCAGGGCGTCAATCTCTTCTCTCGCTTATAGAGGATGAGATGGAATACACAAAAGAGTCAACCCTGGAGACAGTGTGGATTCATTGTGCATCTGTGGGCGAATTTGAGCAGGCAAGACCAATAATAGAGTTGCTTCGTGAGAGGTTTCCGCTCTACAGGATTGTCATCACCTTTTTCTCCCCGAGCGGATATGAGCTTCGGAAGGATTATCCTCTGGCAGACCACATCTTTTATCTGCCAATGGATACCAAAAAGAACGCCGCAAAATTTATAGAGCTAATTAACCCCTCTCTGGTGATTTTTGTTAAATATGATTTCTGGAGGAACTACCTTACAAGGCTTAACAAGTGTGGGGTTCCGGTCTATCTGGTATCCGGAATTTTTCGTCAGGGACAGCCATTCTTTCGTTGGTGGGGAGGGAGTTTCCGAAAGATTCTCAACTTATTTACCCATCTCTTTGTACAGGACGAAAACTCGGCTTCTCTTTTAAGGGGGATAGGGGTGGAGAGAGTTACTGTTTGCGGAGATACCCGTTTTGACAGGGTGCACGCGCTCGCTCAGAAAGCAGTTAAGATAAGTTCAGTAGAGATCTTTTGCGGGAGCTCTCTCTGTTGTGTGGCTGGTAGCACCTGGCCTGCAGATGAGGAGTTGGTTGTTGCTCACTACCGTCGTTATTTCCACAGAGAGAAGATTGCAAAGAGATACTCTGAGCTAAAAATGGGCAAACAGAGACAAATCAAAGATTCTCCGAAATTAGCAAACATCCCCGAGTTAGACACTGAGATATGTGTGGAGAGTTATGAGCCTAAATTTAAGTTGATTATCGTGCCTCACGAGGTGGATGAGCATCAAATTAAAAAACTTGTAGCCCTTCTAAAGGATATTCCATATGTGAGGTATAGTGAACTTGAGGGAAACCATCGGGGTGAAGTGCTATTGGAGGCATCTGTCTTGATAATAGATTCGGTTGGTATTCTCTCCAGGGTATACAGATATGGTTCATTTGCATATATTGGCGGAGGTTTCGGATCAGGTATCCACAACATTCTGGAGGCGGCTACCTATGGGATGCCGGTGGTCTTCGGCCCAAAATTCGGGAAGTTCAAAGAGGCACGTGACCTCACCGAACTTGGGGGAGCCTTCTCAGTAAAAAATGAAGATGAGCTGGTTGAAATTTTTGACAAGCTTCTTTCCGATTCCACTTTCCGTGATGAGTGCTCTTCGGTTTGTGCCGGGTATGTGACAAAAAACATAGGAGCGACCGAGTATATTATCAACTCAATTGCTCCTCCAAAATAATCTGAAATCTCTCCGGACAATTGAACTTGTATCTCTCCGGACAATTCAATTTGAATTTCTCCAACCTAAAACTGGAATCTGACTCCTGCTCCCGCATTTGTGCCGATTCCCCAGAATCCGCGGAATGAGTTTAGTGTGTGGTCAGATCCATCTCTGCCTCTCTCGATGTACTTAATGTTAAAGATGTTATTAACATTGAAGTAAAGGGTGGTGTTGAGATTTCTCCTGCCAACACTCCAGCTTAAACCTGCATTGGTAACACTATAATCCGGGACCTTAAACGGGTCAGCTCTGTCATTTGGATTTTGCCTATCCTTGGGATCGAAAT
>CAYGOE010000063.1:0-11038 GCA_964351405.1 uncultured Muribaculaceae bacterium
GCCGGAGTATTATACCCCTTTACAGGAACCCTTCTAAACCCTATGATAGCTGCCGCCGCAATGGCATTCAGCTCTGTGTCGGTTGTCCTTAACAGCCTGAGACTAGGGTCAAGGTAACTCGGCTTTGAGAGGCTTTCATTGAGAAAAAATGAGTATATTTACTCAAATTTCAATTAAATGAAGAGGATCGTAATAATAGGCGGGGGCTTCTCCGGTCTCTCTGCCGCTTGTTATCTTGCAAAAGATGGTTATGATGTATCTGTGTACGAAAAGAACAGCACATTGGGAGGAAGAGCAAGAGTTATTGAGAGGGATGGTTTTACTTTTGATATGGGCCCCACATTCTACTGGATGCCGGATATTTTTGAAAAGTTCTTTGCAGATTTTGGAAAGAGCACATCTGATTACTACCGGCTCATAAGGTTAAACCCCGGATATGAGATCTTTTTTGACCAAATGGACTCTGTAAAAATATCATCCAAACTGGAGGAGATATACGCTGTTTTTGAACAGACAGAGCCCGGCAGCAGCAGATTCCTTAAGAGATATCTTAAAAGGGCAGAGTTCAACTATAGAGTTGCAATTGATAAAGTGATGGAGAGGCCGGGTAAATCTCCACTGGAGCTCATTATGCCAGAAACTATTATGAGTGTCTCACAGTTTATCACCTCGATAAGTGCATCTGTAAGAGCAAATATCAAGAGTGAAAAGTTACGTCAGCTACTGGAGTTTCCGATCCTGTTCCTGGGTGCAAAACCCTCAAGAACTCCTCTATTCTATTGTTTTATGAACTATGCCGATATGGTTTTGGGAACCTGGCACATTGAGGGGGGTATGTTTAAACTTGTCCGGGCGATGGAGAGTATTGCAAAGAGTTACGGAGCAAAATTTATAACCGACACTCATATAGATAAAATAGTAACCAAAAACTCAAAAGTTTGCGGAGTAATATTTACAAATGTTAAAGAGGGAGTAACATCAAGCGCAGATGCAGACTTTGTAATAACATCTGCAGATTACCACTTTAGTGAAACACTTCTGGATGAGCGTGAGAGAAACTACAGTGAGAAGTATTGGCAAAGAAAAATTTTTGCCCCCTCTGCCCTACTCTACTATGTTGCATTCAATAAAAAACTGACCAACATATCTCACCACACCCTCTTTTTTGACTCCAGCTTTGCCGAGCACACAGAGACAATCTACGACGCCCCACGCTGGCCGGATAAACCACTGTTTTACGGAAGCTTCCCCAGCATAACCGACCATACCCTTGCCCCTCAAGGGAAGGAGTGCGGGATCTTCCTTATCCCAATTGCTTCAGGGATTAAGGACACCCCGGAGCTTAGAGAAAACTACTTCCTTCAGATAATTTCAAGAATGGAGAGACTTACAAATCAAGATATTACAGATCACATCATCTTCAAAGAGAGCTACTCACTAAATAACTTTACAGAAGACTACCACGCATACAAAGGAAACGCATATGGTCTCTCCAACATACTGATGCAGACAGCTTTCCTCAAACCAAAAATGGAGAACAAACATTTAGATAACCTTCTATATGTTGGACAGCTCACTGTTCCCGGGCCTGGAGTACCTCCTGCAATAATATCCGGTAAAATTGCACGCGGGTTAACCATTAAAAAGTTGAAAAATGGATAAGCTTTACCAAGAACTCTCTCTGAGAACAAGCAGGCTCACCACCAAGCTCTACAGTACGTCGTTCTCTGCCGGTCTTATGTGTATTGAGAGAGAGAGCAGGGAGGCAATCTACTCCATTTACGGGTTTTTAAGGCAGGCAGATGAGATTGTAGATACATTTCACGAATACGACAAATACTCCCTGATGCTTGAATTTGAGCAGGAGTATCGCAAATGTCGCGAAAGGGGAATAAGTCTCAATCTTATTATAAACTCGTTTGTACTGACAGTGAATAGGTACTCCATCCCGGATGATTTGATTGAGGCTTTTCTGAGCAGTATGAAGAGTGATTTGGCAAACAGAGAGTTCAATGAGAAAGGGATAAAGGAGTATATATATGGCTCTGCAGATGTTGTGGGGCTAATGTGCCTTAAGGTGATGACCCATAAGAACCCGGCAGAATATCACAGACTTAAGGGAAATGCAATGAGCTTATCATCTGCTTTTCAAAAGATTAATTTTTTAAGGGACATTAAAAACGATACCGAGAATCTCTCCCGCAACTACTTTCCGGTACTAAACAAAAGACCTTTAGACAAGGAGACGAAAAAGATAATTTTGGAGGATATCTACTTAGATTTTCGTGATGCACTAAAAGGGATTCGAGAGCTTCCAAAAGATGTAAGAACAGGTATTTATCTGGCATACCTCTACTATATTAAACTCACTGCAAAGATTGGAAAAACACCCACAGAGCTACTTATGAAAAGGCGTATAAGGGTTTCAGATACTCAAAAACTACTCCTTTTTTGCTCTGCAAATATAAGATCTCTTCTTGGAAAGAGATTTATGAGATAGTCATATCCAGGTTTTACATTTATTAACTCAGGAGTATGAAAACAGCAGTAATTGGCTCAGGGATAGGAGGTCTTGCAATAGCTGCAAGGCTTGCAAAAAGGGGATATGATGTTACCCTATACGAAAAGAACGCAACTCCGGGTGGAAAGGTCTCCCAAATAAGGGAGAGAGGATACCGTTTTGATACCGGCCCCTCTCTTTTTACACTGCCCAACCTTGTAGATGAGATTGCAGATATCAAGTACTTTAAACTGGATAACAGTTGCCGCTACTTCTACCCGGATGGCACAAAATTTAACTTCTATCAGGATCCCGAAAAGCTTAAAGAGGAGACAATCAAAAACAGCAGTGAAGATTATGCAAATATTGAGAAGAGGCTTATGGAGTCCTCAGATATCTATAACCTTACCAATGACCTCTTTATCTATAACTCTTTTAGTAAAATCAGCAATTTTTTAAAACCGGAAAACCGTAAAATTCCTCTTAAACTCCACAAAATGGGGTTTCACAGGAGTATGCACTCTGCAAACAAAGCCCTCTTCAAAGATAGGCATATTGTACAACTCTTTGACAGATACGCCACCTATAACGGCTCTTCGCCATATCGTGCACCGGCAACTCTCAATATGATCTCTCATCTGGAGCATAACATCGGAGCGTTCTTTCCCGAAAACGGAATCTACGCTATTGTAGACTCTATATATAAAAAAGGGGTGGAACTCGGGGTTAAATACCAATTCAACACTCCTGTAAGCAGCATTATTATCGATAAAAAAAGCCATAATGCAAAAGGGGTGGTTGTTAACAATCAAGAGCTGTTTTATGATATTGTTGTTTCTGATTGCGATGTTAAATATCTCTCGGACAATATGATGCCTGGTAATATAAGGCATCCTCTTGGCAACAGATTAAAGCAGCTTGAGCCCTCATCATCTGCACTCATCTTCTATTGGGGGGTTAAAGGAGAGCACCCGCAACTTGATGTACACAATATCCTCTTTAGCGATAACTATAAAAAGGAGTTTGACTCACTATTCTATAAGATGAATCTCTACAAAGACCCTACTATCTACATCTTTATCAGCAAAAAAGCTGTTCCTGCAGATGCGCCCCAGGGTTGTGAAAACTGGTTTGTAATGGTTAATGCCCCTGCAAACATAGGGCAGGATTGGCACTCAATCATAACTAAGACAAGGGGAGAAATTATAAAAAAGATTAACCGTACTCTTGGGGCGGACTCTACCTTCGATATTGAAAAACAGATTGAATTTGAGCATATCGCCTCCCCGGTAACAATTGAGAAAAATACATTGAGCAGCCGGGGAGCCCTCTATGGAAGCTCCTCCAACTCAATTATGGCAGCATTTATGCGCCACCCCAACTTTTTGAAAAAGTTTAAAAACCTATATTTTGTGGGGGGGAGCGTTCACCCGGGTGGTGGAATTCCACTCTGTCTTGCCGGAGCAAAGATTGTGGAGCGGGAGATTATCGAGCGAGAGAATTGGAAGGATAAAGAGTGAAAACCCGGTAGGCAATTATGAAAAACCAAACCCATCAGAGTTATATTAAGAGTACCATATACAGAGTTCTATCTGTATTGAGTTACAAAGAGCTTCCTAAGACCTTTCTAATCTTCTACTCTGTTGGGATTTTGCTCTACTTTATCCCTTTAACGCGAGATCTCTTTAAAGCAGTCACTCCCCTCTCTCTTATATTTGTTATCGCCTCACTTCTTTGGCATCACAAAAAGTGGGACCGCTCATTTGTGCTGTTTATAGCAATAGTTATAACATCTTCATTTTTTATTGAGGCTGTTGGAGTAGAGACAGGAGCCATTTTCGGGCAGTATAAGTACCTGAATGCATTAGGACCAAAAGTGTTGGAGACACCTCTTATAATTGGAGTTAACTGGCTGATGCTCACATATTGCAGCGCTGCAATTATGGAGTACATAAGAGGACGAAGTTCCGGTACTGTAGATGTTGCAATAAAAATTATTTGCGGAGCCCTTATTATGGTAGTGTACGATGTTGCGGTTGAGCTGGTTGCTCCACAAATGGGTATGTGGCAATTTGTATGCGGCTACCCGCCCGTAGAGAATTTTGTTATGTGGTTTGTAATGGCACTGTTTTATCATATTATTTTTGCGGGGATAAAGATCAAACCTATTGGCAGGCCTGCAATCGCGCTATTTATATGCCAGATAGTATTCTTTTTGGCAATTTATCTCTATTGGCAAATTGCCTTATATTTAAACTAATAGATATAAAAAAGTTGATAAAAGCACAACATAGTAAAATCTGGGAGTGGTTTTTTGTTATCTACGCAAAATTTCATCTTCGCTCTCTATTTAAAGAGATCCGCTTTGCAAATATGGGCGCTGAGAGTGGTGGTAGAGCTATCTCCCCGGGTAGATCTATAGTGCTTATCTCTAACCACTTTTCATTTTGGGACGGGTTTATCCACCTAATTTTAAACAGAGAGGTTTTTAAACGAAGAGTTCATATTATGATGCTCTACGAGCAGCTGGTTAATCGCAAATTTCTTAGGTATGGAGGCACCTTCTCAATAGATAAGGGGAGAAAGGGGGTGGTGGAGTCACTCAAATATAGCTGCGAGATTCTTATAGATTGCAAAAATATGCTGTTAATCTTCCCTCAGGGTAAAATTCAATCTCTCTACACATACCCGTTTCGGTTTGAAAAGGGTGTAGAGTACATAATCTCCCATTCAAAAGATGTTGATATATATTTTAACATTAATCTTTTGAACTTCTTTTCGGATAAAAAACCGACTCTTACAATGTACTACAAACCCTACATATCAAATAATTTTAAGATTTCAGATATTGAGCGGGCCTTCAACATCTTTTCACAGGAGTGTATGGAGTGCGAGACAGGAGAGGCCAAAGAGATAAATATAAACCCAAAAATGTATGAATAACATAACAGAGCTTTTACCTGAAGTTATTGGATATATACTTTTGTCTATCCTCTCTCTCCGGCTTATTGTCTCATTGGTCAACCTACTGTGGAAGAGATGGATAGATTATACATTCCGTAAAGGAAGGGTATTCGGATGGGGTTCAGAAAAGATAGCAAACGGGCAAAGGAGAGAACAGAGCTGGTCAATTCTGATACCGGCAAGGGATGAGGAGCTCAACATAGGTAAGCTTCTGGAAGATATTGAAGATCTCAAATTTAAACCTATGGAGGTGATAGTCTTTAACGACAACTCCTCTGACAAGAGTGCAGATATTGTTGAGAGCTTCGCCTCCAGGATTCCGGGGCTAAGGTTGGTAGACAACTCCCTGGAGAGACTACCTCAAGGGTGGCTTGGTAAGAGCTATGCCTGCCACAATCTTGCTCTGTTTGCAAGCGGAGATTATCTCCTGTTTTTGGATGCAGATGTTAGAATAGGTGACGGAATTGCAGAGAGTTACCTCCCTTACGCAATAAAAGAGAGGCTATCGCTGCTTTCGGTATTTCCAAAACAGATTCTGCCCAACTATCAAAGCAAGATAGTTACCCCTGTTATGAACTGGATTCTGTTATCTCTGCTCCCTTTGCCGCTTGTAAGATACTGCAGCTGGAGCTCTTTTTCGGCAGCAAACGGGCAGTTTATGCTCTTTAAAGCGAGTGTGTACAGAGATCTTCAACCGCATAAAGAGTTTAGAATGAGTCGAGCAGAAGATATTGAGATTAGCCGGTACTACAAAAAGCGTAAAGAGAGAATAGCCACATTAACCGGTGATGACTCCGTAAGGTGTATGATGTATGACAATCTGGAGGATGCCATAAACGGCTTTTCAAAAAACGTTTTTCACTTTTTTGGCAACTCTGTTTTTGCTACCCTGCTCTTTGCTTTTCTAACAACATTCACCCCCCTGCTTTTTCTCTTTATGAACGGAGTTGAATGGGTGCTTCTCTCCCTGGGTGCAGCTGTTCTTATTCGACTGTTTGTCTCTCTTGCCAGCGAACAGAGTTACAGGGATAACTTAAAGTATATGCTCCATCAGCAGATTATATTTTTAAAAATCACCCTAATGGCTATAAAGAACCGACATCATAAAACACAGATATGGAAGGGAAGAAATATCTACTAAAAGCAATCTAAAGGCTGTTCCGAAGAACTACTCTCTGCCTCTTCTTGCAATCTCTGCCCTTATCAACTCCAGTTCACGCCCTGTCTGCCCTGCCATAGATGTGTTCTCCTCTGCTCTCCTTAGCAGGTAAGGAAGAACCTCTTTTACAGGTGCATAAGGGACATATTTGCACACATTATACCCTTCACCGGCGAGAGTAAATGAGATGTTGTCGCTCATACCGTAAAGCTGTGAAAAGAATACTCTTTGGTGGTCCCTTCTCAACCCTTTTGCGTCAATAAGATCTGCAAGGAGCATATTGCTTTGGTAGTTGTGGGTGCCGCTGAATAGCTCGAAGCTCTCTATCCTCTCCATAACAAACTTAAGACCGCTGTCGTAACTTTTGTCTGTAGAGTATTTATCTGGATGGATAGGATCCTGGTAGCCAAATTGGACTGCCAATGTCCTCTCTTCGTCCATATAGGCCCCTCTAACAAACTTTATTCCTGGAATATAGTTGTACTCTTTAGCATCGTCATAGAGGTATTTCAGGTACTCCAGCCTATCTTTACGATACATTTGAAGGGTCTGGAATACGATTGCCCTTTTATTGTTGAACTTGCGCATTACCATCTCTGCAACACTATCTATTATCCCTTGAGTGGCATAGTGCTCTGCATCTATAAGTATTCGTACATCGTTATCATAGGCCCTCTGGCACATCTGAGTCACCCTTGTCTTAAAGTTCTCAAGCTCTGCGCTCTCTACCTCATTAAGGGTGTTTATATCTTTGGAGGCCTTTGTCAAAACAGACCCTATTACCATTGCAGTTGGCTTGAATACCGTGTACGCAATATTGGCCTTTCCCTTTGCATACTCTATTGATCTCATTGTCTCATTAAATGCCCTGCTAACATCTTCAATAGCAGAGCCCCCCTCCGCAGAGTAGTCTAAAACAGACTTTATGTTATACTCTTTGAGCATATCTACAGTTTTTGCACACTGCTCCAGGCTCTCCCCACCCACAAACTGTCTGTAAAGGGTAGGTTTAACAATCCAGGCTACAGGGAGATTAACCTTAAGCGCAAAATTTGTAAGATGTTTGATCACTTTTACCAAGCCGGGGCTCTGAATTGCGGTAAAGAGCATCTGAGCATTGCGTAAATCGGCCATACTCTTCATTGAGAATGCCTTTTTGGTATCGTTGAAATCCATAATAGTATCTATTTTTTTACTCCGCAAGCATTTCCTATACCACCGTCTATTATTGGATACTTACTCTCGATAATATCTTCCAGATGTCCATACTGTTCTTTATGTCTATCTATATAGATCTTTACATATGAGCAGGTAGGTTTAACTTTGAGGCTGTTTTGGGCAGCATAATCAAGAACATATTTAACCAGCTCTGCTGCAACTCCTCTGCCGCCTATAGCTTTAGGGACAATGGTATGGTTCAGGTCCAGCCCACCTTCGTAATTATCATACTCTACGTATCCTGTAATACCATCCTCTATGGTTTCAAAGCGTTTTATATCTGTGTTGTGTGTTACTATTCTCTCCATAATTTGATGTTTCTATTATTATTTAAATATAGAAAACTTTTATGAAAATTTGAAGGTGGGTGGGTAAAGTAGGTAATAAAAAAAGAGGCGCATTGCTGCGCCTCTCTAATATTTAGAACGTAATAATTACGGCTTCTTAACAGTTACATTGACTGTTCCAACAAGTTTTTGACCGAAGATATCAGTAATTTCAACTGTTAATGGAACAATAACGTCGTTAGTTATAACCGCAACTGCGTTAGTTGCAGAAATTGTAAAGTCAAGTGGGTTAGCAGGAATTGCAGCAGTTGCAATAGCACCTGCTGCAGGTGCTGCAGGTGCACCGGCGTGACCTACAGTTACAGCAACAAGGTGAGCATTAGCAGAAGTGTTAAGAACTTTCACACTTGCAACACCAGGAGCAGAACCGTTAGCAGCATCGATTCTTGTATCAACAGCAGCAACAAGAGCGTTAGCTGCGTCGCGACCGAAAGCTCTAAGGTTGAATGCCAGGTAATCTTGAGCTCTAACATAGTATGACAGTGGAACTTGAGTTACAAGGTCACCATTTGTTACTTGAAGATTAGCAGGTAATAACCAACCGGTTGGTCTAGCGGCTGTATTAGCAAGGATCATACCGTCTCTAACCTCACTTCTGGCAGTTACTGTAATGTTATCAAGAACAACAGAATTTGCAGTGTTTCCGAAGTAGAAGTAAGTTAATCTAACGTTATAAGGTATGCTTGTGTACATTGTGTTAGCGTTTACAAGGAACCTGTCTAAGAAAGTAGTAATAGCTCCAAGACCATTAGTAAGTGGATTTGCTGGAGCCGGTGATGCCGGAGCTGGAGTAACTACAGCGAATCTCACTGAATGAGTTGGAACTGTAGGTGGAATGTAAAGGTTAACATATGCATTGAACAGGTCATAGAATGCATTAGTTGCACTCGTCTGAGCAGTAGCAGTAGTTCCAGGATACAGTGCTGATGGATAAGTACCATAAACCGACAGTGCGTCACCGCTGAATAAGTTTGGCTTACGCTCTTTAAGTGAATTAAGAGTAGTAGTAAGATCTGGGTTAGAGATTGTGAATGGCATACTTAGCTTGAACTCAGTTCCTGCAGCATAAGCTCTTCTGTCTGTGAACTCTAGTTTTGCAGTATAGGTTCCTGGTACGGAAAGATTCTCGTTAAATGTATATTCAATTTGACGTATAGCCTGTACTTCTGCAAGTGCAGTAAGAACTGCGTTTACTCCGCCAACATTATTACCATTTGCATCTTTAAACTGGTAAGATGCACCAGTAATAGTTGATATAGTAGAACCTGTTGCATTGTAGAATTTAACCTGTACATTAGTTGCGTTAGTTCTCCATAGTTCAGTTTTACCAAAACCGTCAAGTTGTGTAAACATTGGGGTAAGAATAACAGTTTTTTGGTCTGCAGGTGAAGCCGCAGTTGTAAGAACCTGTGGTCCGAAAGGAATAGGAGTAATTGCATTGTTAAGTGCAGAGTAGAATACTACAGAGATGTTCTTTTCGTTGTCCCTATACATACCTCTCCAGTCAAATGTTGTAAGTCTGAAAGGAATAGTTTTGTCGTTCAGATTAGAAACGGTAGCAGTTGTTGTAGTTGTTGCTACTGAAGTACCAGATATTGAAACAAAATTTTCAACGTCAACATTTTGTGGTAGTACCGGAATAATAGCAACTGAACTCTTATAGAAATCAGCGCTGGTAAGCATTCTTCCAACTGTTGTTAGATCTGAATTTAACGCTGTTATCCCGTAGTAATCAAGAAGGTTTTTAGTCGTTCCTATTGGAACGTAAGCTTTCCAAGGAATAGCCGGATTAGAAGGACCTGCTGCGAAGAAAGGATCTCCAGCCTCAGTATTTACAAGAACTGTACCAGGTTTGTAAGTATATACAGTGTTTAAATCCATCTGAACTTTAATTGCGTACTGGTATCCCGTGAAAATTTCACGACCTGCTCTTGTAGCGCGAACTGCAAGCTCATATGTTTCCCCGGGAACTGCTCCTGGATATCCAACAGGAGAAGCTGCAGCTGTTGAAGCTGCAAAAGCCTGAGTTTTTGTGGGATTCAAAGGAAGAGTGTAAAGACCATTAGAAGGAGCTGCTGCGAATTGTGAGAAAGCGCCGCCGAATCCGTCAATTATTGTACCAGGTTGAATTGGATAAAGAGCACCGTTCTGTCTGATAATTTCGAAAGTATAACCAGTAAGGGCTGCCTGTGCAGGGTTAATGATAATAGGAAGGTTTCCTTGAGATCTTAATAGCTGATCAAATGTAACACCTGCATAAGTAAGAGCTGTTGTTGTGCCAGTAGTCGTATTAACAGCTGGATTGATCAATGAATTAACACCTGCATCTGTCGAAGAAGGAACAAAACCAAACGAAAGAATAGTTTTAGTCAATCCGATTGGAGAGGAAATGCTTACTACATCATTAAGGAAGAATAGATTTGCGTTCTCGGCAACAACCGGAACGTAGAAACTTGAGAAAGTTCCGTCTGGATTTCTTACGCTTATCAGAAGTTTATTTGCTGAAGCAACATAAGCAATTTGTGGAACATAAACAGTTGTAGCAACACCATTGATAGTGATGAAACCTTGTGCGTTAGAACCAAACTGATCAGTTGTAAATCTAGCGAAAACAGGGTTACCGCCAACAAGGATACGAGTTGCAGTACCGCCAGAAGTAGTGGTAACTGTCCAGAAACCCTGAGCGTCAATTCCGATAATAGGTGTGAAACCAGTTGCTCCGGCTGCACCTGTAGCACCGGTAGCACCGGTAGCACCGGTAGCACCTGTAGCACCTGTAGCACCGTGGTTGATATTTATGGTTGTGTTGTCAGAGAAAGTAATCTGAAAACCACCAGTAACAGTAGCAAC
>CAYGOE010000064.1:0-10925 GCA_964351405.1 uncultured Muribaculaceae bacterium
GGGGGGGGGGGGGTTGAAAAGCCTTTAATCTATTGATTATCAATACATACGATAATAGAATTACATTATTTTAGTATTTCTCTGATGCAGGCACCCGGAACTAATTGCAGGGATTATCTGTCCGGGAATAGCTGTTTTATGCTTACTTAGGCTCTCTGAATGGGATCTTTTTTCATTGTCAAAGGTGCCAAAAAGAATTATAGATGCAACTTGTTTGCAAATACTATGCAAATGACAAAAAGAAAAGAGAGCTACAAGTTATGTAACTCTCTGATTTTCATTTGTGGGAGCAGAGGGAATCGAACCCCCGACCCTCTGCTTGTAAGGCAGATGCTCTAAACCAACTGAGCTATGCTCCCTTTGATTCCCCATTCCTATTTGATTGGGAGTGCAAAGATATCTTCATTTTTCTATTTTGCAAAATAATTCGCGTTTTTTTCAAAAAAATCTATAGCTTCGGCAACTATAAAGGTACTTCCCCCTATAAACAGAAAGTCTCCAGCTCTATAAATCTCTTTAAAACTGATAATTGCACTCTCAACACTATTACAAACCTCCCCCTTTAAACCTACCGATTTACATTTTGACGCCAAGATTTCTGCATTAAGTGCCCTGGCAATCTTAGCCTGGGTAAAGAAAAAGTAAGAGTCGGCAGGCAGCAGACCTACCATCTTCTCGATATCCTTACCTGCAACAAAGCCTACAATCGAGAAAAGTCGTTTGTAGCTCTGGCGCCGCAGCTGAGAGAATACCATTGTAAGGCCGTTCACATTGTGTCCTGTATCGCACACAACAGGAGGCTCTTTAGAGAGATACTCCCAGCGACCTCTAAGCCCTGTCGCCATCGCAGTACTCTTTAGTCCGTTTCTGATATTTTCGTCGCTCCACCCCTCTCCAACCATATTTATAAAGGTTGGGTTTAGTGATAGGACCGAAAGGGTAGTGAGAACACATCTCAGGTTGTGAGTCTGACAATCTCCGGTAAGATCCAGCTCATAGTCGGTTGCCTTTATCTCTGAGAAAAGTGAATCCTGTGAGAAGACAATGTGTGCCCTTTTTTGGTTTGCAACACTCTCAAAAATCTCCTTGGTAGATGTTGTATATTCCCCAATCACAACCGGAACGCTGTGTTTTATAATTCCTGCCTTTTCTGATGCAATTGCACTAACGGTGTTGCCCAACTGCTCGGTATGGTCCAGGGCAATGTTGGTTATTACACTTACCAAAGGGGTTACAATATTTGTGGAGTCCAGTCTCCCTCCAAGCCCGGTCTCGATAACTGCAATATCTACACTCTCCCTGCGAAAGTGGTCAAATGCCATAGCAGTGGTTATCTCAAAGAAGGAGGGCTTCTGTTCATTCATAAATGGTTTCCATTTTACAATAAAGTTCAAAACCTCCTCTTTTGAGATCATCACGCCATTTACTTTGATTCTCTCCCGAAAATCTAAAAGGTGCGGAGAGGTGTATAGTCCAACCTTAACCCCGCAACTCATAAGTGCACTAGTAATCATATGACTAACAGATCCTTTGCCATTTGTACCTGCAACGTGGATTATAGGATAATCTCTATGGGGTTGTCCTAGCTGACGGTCAAATTCAATCATTGTCTCCAGCCCTTCTTTATAGGCAATCTTACCCACCTGCTGGTATGATGGAAACTGACGAAAGATATACTCTATCTCCTCGTTGTATTTATCGGAATCAAACATTTTATTATAATCCAATTTTTGACAAATTTCAAAAAAAAATGGGACAAAATTATTATATGGCTAAATAATTTTCGGGAATTGGGCAAAATGGAGTAATTTTGATGCTTAATTAATAGCTGTTAATTCCTATGATTTCATTCTTTCGTGCCGGTAACGGGCCTGTTCTAACTGTAAAAACAGATTCACCTATTTCAAAAGAGAGTGCAGATGCTTTAAAGTGGCTCTTTGCAGGTGCAGAAATAATCTCAGACAACAAAGTAGATGGTTGGTTTTCAGGGCCAAGAAGAGAGATGATAACCCCCTGGAGCACCACAGCAGTAGAGATAACCCGTAATATGAATATTGATGGCATATCTCGGATTGAGGAGTTTTTTCCCGCTCAAGGTGAAGATGCTCCTCACGACAAGATGTTGCAGCGGATGTACAACGGATTGAATCAGGATATTTTTGAGATAGTGCATCAGCCGGATCCTGTTTTGGAGATCGCAGATATTGAAGCATATAACATTCAGGAGGGGCTTGCACTAAACCCGGAAGAGGTTGTTTATCTGGAAAATCTCAGCAAAAAACTTGGTAGGCCTCTCACCGACGGAGAGGTTTTTGGCTTCTCGCAGGTAAACTCAGAACACTGCCGTCATAAAATCTTTAATGGCACATTCGTCATTGATGGAGTTGAGATGGAGTCTACACTCTTTCAGCTTATAAAAAAGAGCTCTACAGCTAATCCAAATAAGATAGTATCTGCATACAAAGACAATTGCGCATTTGTTGAAGGGCCAAAATCACCTCTCTTTTACCCTGAGAGCGGTGAGAGCTCATCTCTATTCAAGACAACAGAAAGTGAGACGGTTATATCACTTAAAGCTGAGACACATAACTTCCCTACAACTGTAGAGCCATTTAACGGAGCGGCAACCGGCTCGGGAGGTGAGATAAGAGACCGTATGGCCGGAGGAATGGGCTCATTCCCAATAGCCGGCACGGCAGTATATATGACATCATATCCCAGATTCGAAGATGAGGGGAGAGATTGGGAAGATGGTGATTCAAGGGAGTGGCTCTACCAGACACCACAGGAGATTCTCACAAAGGCCTCCAACGGAGCCAGTGATTTCGGAAACAAATTCGGTCAGCCTCTAATCTGCGGTTCACTGCTCACAATGGAGCACAGCGAGAGCTATCGCAGGTTCGGTTACGATAAGGTGATAATGCTTGCCGGGGGTATAGGATTTGCAAAGAGAGAATACGCTTTTAAAAAGAAGCCCCACCCCGGAGATAAAGTCGTGTTGTTGGGCGGAGACAATTACAGAATAGGAATGGGTGGTGGTGCAGTCTCATCGGTTGCAACAGGGGAGTTCAATAATGCTATTGAGCTTAATGCTGTCCAGCGCTCCAATCCGGAGATGCAAAAAAGGGTATATAATGCAATTCGCGCACTTGCCGAGAGCGAAAACAACACTATTATCTCTATTCACGACCACGGTGCTGGCGGGCATCTTAACTGTCTGTCGGAACTTATTGAGGAGACAGGGGGAGACATAGATATAAGCAAATTGCCAAAAGGGGACCCTACCCTATCTGCAAAAGAGATAATAGGGAACGAATCGCAGGAGAGGATGGGGTTGGTAATGAAGGCGCAGGATATTGATGAATTTAAGAAGATTGCACAGAGGGAGAGAGCCCCTTTGTATGTTGTAGGTGAGGCAACAGGCAGAGGAAACTTCACTCTTGAAGATAAAAAAAGTGGCGAGAAACCAATCGATCTTGCTATTGAAGATATGTTAGGCTCGGCTCCAAAAACCATAATGGAGGATATGAGTGTAAGTGAAAAGTGGTACCCGCTTGAGTATGACGAAGATGATGTGGAGTACTACTTGGAACAGGTTCTTCAGCTTGAGTCTGTAGCTTGCAAAGACTGGCTAACCAACAAGGTAGACCGCTCTGTTACCGGGCTTATTGCCGCTCAACAGAGTGTAGGTGAGATTCAACTTCCGCTAAATAACCTGGGAGCAGTTGAGATTGGTTACGGAAGCAAAAAGGGTATGGCAACCTCTATCGGGCACGCTCCTGCTGTTGCAATGATAGACCCTGCAGCAGGCAGCAGAGTTGCAATTGCAGAGTCTCTCACAAACCTTATCTGGACACCCATCGATGGTGGAATAAAAGGAGTTTCACTATCTGCAAACTGGATGTGGCCTTGCCGTAACTTGGGCGAAGATGCTCGTCTCTACAGGGCAGTCAAGGGGGCCAGCGACTTTGCAATAGAGCTTGGAATCAATATACCAACCGGCAAGGACTCCCTCTCAATGACTCAGAAATACCCCGATGGTGATAAGGTTCTCTCTCCTGGCACGTTAATAGTTTCGACAGTTTGCCAAAGCAACGATATCACAAATATTGTGAGGCCGGTTCTGGAGATAGAGGCCGACAGTTCTATTTTGTATATACCTTTCAACTATTTAACTGAGAGAAGTTTTGCACTTGGAGGAAGTGCATTTGCGCAGGTCACTGCACAACTTGGAGATGAGTGCCCGGATGTACTAAGCGCATCATACTTTGGAGAGTGTTTTACTGCAGTTCAGCAATTGGTGGAGAGGAGACTTATTCTTGCAGGACACGACATATCTGCCGGTGGTCTCATTACAGCTCTGCTGGAGATGAACTTTCCCAATGCCTCCGGTGGTTTGTGTATAGACCTTAGCACTATGGAGGAGAGAGATCCAATCAAATTACTATTTGCAGAGAGTCCAGCTATTGTAGTTCAGGTTCATAACACTATGATGGGTGAGGTTGAGAAGATAGCCGCAGAGTTTGGGGTTGCCATATTTAACATCGGTCAGTACAGTAATAAGCGGACTCTTGAGGTAAAACTTCACAAAAAACATTTCAAATTCAACATAGAGAACTTAAGGGATATCTGGTTCCGCACATCATATCTTTTTGACTCAAAACAGATACCACAAGAACTTGCCGCAAAAAGATTCAACAACTATAAGAGTCAACCGCTTAAATTCAGGTTTCCGGATGGGTTCAAAGGAGATTTAAGAAAATACACCCCTGCTCTTATTGCCGCACCGGCCTCTGTGGAACGTCGCTCAGTTGCAGCAATTATCCGGGAGAAGGGCTCCAACGGAGACAGAGAGATGGCTTGGGCACTTCATCTTGCAGGTTTTGCTGTTAAGGATGTTCATATGACAGATCTGGTATGTGGAAGAGAGAGTCTGAAAGGCGTGCAGATTATTGTGTTTGTCGGAGGCTTCTCCAACGCAGATACTCTAGGTTCTGCTAAGGGTTGGGCAGGTGCATTTCTCTATAATGAGAAGGCATCAAAAGCACTGGAAAACTTCTATCTCAGGGAAGATACCCTAAGCCTTGGAATATGTAACGGATGTCAGTTGATGGCAGAACTTGGACTGATTACTCCTGATAGACGTGAAATGTCACCAAAAATGCATCATAATGACAGTCATAAATATGAGAGTGCCTTTGTAGGGGTTACAATCGAGAACTCTCCATCGGTGATGCTCAAATCTCTGGAGGGATCTTCGCTGGGTATCTGGGTAGCTCACGGAGAGGGGAAATTTATCTTCCCGGCGGAGATATCAAAATACAATGTTGCCGTGAGATATAACTATAATGACTACCCTGCAAACCCTAACGGATCTCCTCTTGGGGTTGCCGGAGTGTGCAGCAGCGACGGAAGGCACCTTGCAATGATGCCTCATCCGGAGAGATGTATCTATCCTCACAACTGGGCCTGGTATGGCAAAGAAAAGAGCTCACACGAAGTTACCCCTTGGATAGAGATGTTTGTAAATGCCCGTATTTGGGTTGAGGAGCATCAGTTATAATAAGGTCAAAAATATAGCACTATGAAAAAAAAGAAATTACCAAAGATCTTTGTGCTTGACACCAACGTTATCTTACACGACTTTCGTGCCATCCACAATTTCCAGGAGAATGACATTGTCATTCCAATTGCAGTAATAGAAGAGCTGGATAAGTTCAAAAAGGGGAATGATACTCTAAACTACAATGCCAGAGAGTTCGTTAGGGAGATGGATAAGATAACAGACAATAAACTATTTGATACCGGCGTCTCGATAGGTAAAGGAAAGGGGTTAATTAAAATTGAGCTTGGCCACCCGTTTAGCGATTTAATGGCAGAGTCCTTCTTTGAGGATACACAGGATCACAGAATCCTCTCAACAACAGAATGGCTTCAGGAGAAGAATCCTGAGAGAATCGTAGTGCTTGTCACTAAGGATATTAACCTAAGAATGAAGGCCAAAGCCCTTCATCTAATGGCAGACGATTATCTAACAGACAAAATTACCGAGGAGAGAGTAGAGAACATTATGAAAGAGGTTATAACCCTTACTGATGTTCCGGAAGAGATATTACAGAGGCTATTCTATCAGCCAGATGGAGTGTCTGTCAATGAGCTAAAACTTAAGGGTGTACCCGCCAATCAACTCTATGTACTTACCGGGAGTAAAAAGGACAACAGAATCCTTGCCAGATACCACAGCACAAGCAGAACTCTTATTGCAGTTAAGAAACAGAAGTGTTACGGAATAGAACCGAGAAACGAAGAGCAGACATTTGCTATTGATGCTCTGATGAACCCCGATATTAAACTGGTCTCCCTTACCGGAACAGCCGGTACCGGAAAGACTCTTCTTGCACTGGCTGCAGCTGTTGCTCAGGAGCGGATTTTTGACCAGATACTCCTATCGAGGCCTGTTATTCCTCTAAAGAATCAGGAGATGGGGTTTCTGCCCGGAGATATAAAAGAGAAACTTGGTCCATATATGATTCCGCTCTACGATAACCTTGCGGTTATAAAAAGAGCATTCAAAAATACCAGCAGAGAGGTTGTCAGAATAGAAGAGATGCTCAAAAACGAGAAGCTGCTCATTTCCCCATTAGCTTACATCCGCGGAAGGAGTCTCTCCAATACGTTTTTTATAATTGATGAAGCACAGAATCTTACACCTCACGAGGTGAAGACAATAATTACACGCGCCGGTGAGGGTACCAAGTTGGTCTTCACAGGAGATATCCACCAGATAGACTCTCCATACCTTGATATCCACTCGAACGGGTTGACTCACCTGGGCGAAAAGCTTTATGGTCAGGAACTTTTCTGCCACATAAACCTAACTAAGGGAGAGAGAAGTGAGCTATCTGAGATGGCAGGCAAACTATTATAATTTTTTATTATATTTGCACCCCCATATTAAAATGAAATATAAACCGAAAACTAATATTTTTATGTCAGAAATTAAAAGAGTTTATTTCTTCGGAGGCAAAACTGCCGATGGAGACGGCTCAATGAAGAATCTACTAGGCGGTAAAGGTGCAAACCTGGCTGAGATGTGTGCTATGGGAATTCCGGTTCCTGCAGGTTTTACTATCACAACAGAGACTTGTACAGAATTTTACAAGCACAATATGCAACTCCCAAAGGAGCTTAAAGCAGAAGTTGAGGAGTCACTAAACAAGGTTGCATCAGTAATGGATATGAAGTTCGGAGACAAAGAGAATCCTCTTCTACTCTCTTGCCGTTCAGGTTCAAGAAGCTCTATGCCAGGTATGATGGAGACTGTACTAAACATCGGACTTTGCTCAGATACTATTCCTGGGCTTATCAAAAAGACAGGTAATCCAAGATTTGTTTATGATGCATATCGCCGTCTGATTATGATGTACTCAGATGTTGTTATGGAGAAGTCTGAGGGTGTAGATCCGGAAGAGGGTAAAGGAATCCGTGTTCAGTTGGACAAAATGCTTCACGAAGTTAAAGATAAAAAAGGGTACAAGAATGATACAGACCTCTCTACAGAGGATCTTATGACCATATGCGATGCATTTAAAGTGCGTGTGCAGGAGGTTTTAGGCAAACCTTTCCCGGATAACGCTGTTGAACAGCTTTGGGGTGGTGTTGCTGCCGTGTTCAAATCCTGGAACGGAAAGAGAGCTATCTCTTACAGAAGAATAGAGGGAATTCCTGACGAGTGGGGAACTGCAGTTACTGTTCAGGCTATGGTATTCGGTAATATGGGCGACAACTCAGCAACCGGTGTTGCCTTCTCAAGGAATCCGGCAACCGGCGAAGCCAAATTCTACGGAGAGTGGCTGGTAAACGCACAGGGAGAAGATGTGGTTGCAGGTATCCGCACTCCAAATCCACTTAACGAATCTACAAAGAATGACCAGAACAAACACCTCTCATCTCTTGAGACAAGTATGCCTGTCGTTTATAAAGAGCTGGACGCAATCCAGAGAAATCTGGAAAAACATTTCCGTGATATGCAGGACATTGAGTTTACCATCCAGGATGGTAAACTTTGGATGCTTCAGTGCCGTGTCGGTAAGAGAACAGGTCTTGCTGCTCTCAATATGGCTATGGATATGCTTCTCGAGGGGCTGATAGATGAGAAGACCGCAGTTATGCGAGTTGCTCCTATACAGCTGGACGAACTGCTTCACCCTATTCTCGATCCAAAATCAGAAAACGCAGCGACAGTAATAGCAAAAGGACTTCCTGCAGGTCCCGGTGGCTCTGTTGGTCAAATCGTTTTCACTGCTGAGGATGCAGTTGAGTGGAGCAAAAAAGGCAAAAAGGTTATTCTTGTTCGCGAAGAGACCAATCCGGAGGATGTTGAGGGTATGCGCGCAGCAGATGGTCTTCTTACAGCCCGCGGTGGTATGACTTCACACGCAGCACTTGTTGCTCGCGGTTGGGGTAAATGCTGCATCGTAGGTTGCGACGCTGTTCACCTGAACCTTAAAAACAAAACAGTTACCATAAAAGGAAAAACTTACAAAGAGGGAGATGTATTCAGTCTTAACGGAAGTAAGGGTTTTGTTTACGACAGCGCAATTGAGACAATGGATGCTTCTGAGAATCCAAGATTTGTAGAGTATATGAACATTGTAGATAAATACAGAGTTCTTGGAGTTCGCACCAATGCAGATACTCCTGAGGATGCTCAAAATGCAATCGGATTCGGAGCAGAGGGTATTGGTCTTTTCCGTATTGAGCATATGTTTTACGGAGTGAACTCAGAGCAGCCCCTAGCTAAGCTACGTAAAATGATCCTATCAAAATCTCTGGAGGAGAGAATAGTCGCCCTTAACGAACTAGAGCCTTATGTAAGGAACGCAGTAAAGGGCACTATGAAGGTAATGAACGGCAAACCTGTTACATTCCGTCTGCTTGACCCGCCTCTCCACGAGTTTGTTCCTCAGACAACCGAAAAGATGGCCGAACTTGCAGCCGAACTTGGAATATCTATAGAGGATGTCAAGAAGAGAGGAGAGACACTTCACGAAGTTAACCCTATGATGGGTCACCGTGGCGTTCGCCTTGGAATAACATATCCTGAGATTAGCGAAACTCAGTTCAGAGCAATCTTTGAGGCCACAGCAGAACTTATCAAAGAGGGATTTGAGCCACAGCCGGAGATTATGATCCCTGTGACCGTTTCGGTTAGAGAGCTGGACGACCAGAAAGTAATTTGCGACAGGGCACACGCAGAGGTTGAGAAGAGGTACGGTATAAAGATCTCATACCTGTACGGTACTATGATTGAAATTCCTAGAGCAGCAATGCTTGCAGATGAGATGGCAAAAACAGCTCAGTTCTTCTCTTTCGGTACAAATGACCTTACCCAAATGACTTTCGGCTTCTCTCGTGACGATATAGGAGCATTTATGAATGACTATCTTGGTAAGAAAATTATCCCTGCAGATCCTTTCCAGACTTTAGATCAGTCATCTGTTGGTAAACTTGTAGAGATGGGTATCAAAGGAGGACGTAATACAAATGCAAAACTTAAGATAGGAATCTGCGGAGAACACGGGGGAGATCCTGAATCTGTAGAGTTCTGTCATAAGATTGGTATGAACTATGTATCTTGTTCACCATTCAGAGTACCGATTGCACGTCTTGCAGCAGCTCAGGCAGCAATCAAAGAGTACAAATAGCCTGTAATGTTACAGGTTTGATATCGGAGAGCTGTCTTTTAATGGGACAGCTCTCTCTTTTAAAACGAAATATTAGACATAAAATGAAAAAAGCAGCGTCATTATTAATTATCTTTACCATTACAACCTCAATCTATTCACAAGGCAGAGGCAAGGAGATTCCTGTTCTTAAGGAGATATCCGGTTTGGAAGTTATTAAAAGTGTCTACCCACAGGCAACAGGTGTAGAGAAGGTTAACGAAGTTTGGTTTAAAATTGTAGATTCCGGAAAGAGAGTGATTGGTTATACTCTATCCAGCAAACCCTTCACAGAGGAGATAATCGGCTATCACAACACCACTCCTGCAATTGTGATAATGGATAAAGATAAGGTGATAAAAAAAGTTGCAATATTGAGTCATTGGGAGACGTCGGCTTATGTTGCAAAATTGGACAGACTTAAATTTTTTGACAACTGGAACGGGCTCACTATAGATGGAGCTATTAAGAAAAAGACAGCGGCAGACAGTTACACCGGAGCAACAATTACAGCTGTTGCGGTAACAAAAAATGTAGAGGTTGTACTCAAAAAGGCAATGGAAAACAAAATAAATTAAAGCTTTATTATTGCTAATAGCTTTAATTAACATTAAAATAAAGCTTTTAGATTATGAGTAAAGTGTCTAAATTTTTTCTCGGAATTTTAATAGGGGCGGCCTCATTAATAATTACATTCAGGATTATTAATCAGGCCCCTTCTCAAAAACTACACCTTGATGATAAATTCAGGGCTATCGTAGATAATTCGGGTTGCAATATGTGTCACAACCCTAACGCAAAATTACCATTCTATGCAGAGTGGCCTCTTTTGGGAGGAAAGATTAAAAAGGAGGCCTTCAACGCATCTGCAAGAGTAGATTTAACTATCCCCTTTAGGCAATTTGAAGAGGGCAACCAAGTAGACAATATTGCACTTAATAAAATTGAGGAGGTTATTTCAAACAGCTCAATGCCACCCTTCTCATTTACAATTCTTCGTCCCGGATCTGCAATCAGCTATAAAGAGGAGGAGATTATTCTTGAATGGATAGAGAGTCAGAGGCCCCGAATAGATATGGAATAGATTAATATTGGATCCGTTATAGATCCTTTGAGATCCGGAGTAACCAGAAGCCTTTATCCCCCTTGAGTAAATGCTTTGGAGTCTCCCCACTCATTCCATCCAATCTCAATACCCAT
>CAYGOE010000065.1:0-10383 GCA_964351405.1 uncultured Muribaculaceae bacterium
ATTTGCTGCGATTAAGAGCGAAAGAGAGATAAGGGGACACGGTTGTCCCCTTATTTATTAAATTTATTTTAATGATAATAAAAGAGAAAATAGCAACACTAATTGATGGATATCTTGCAGATAACTCTCTTTTTCTGGTTGATATAACTATCAGCTCAGAAAATGACATAGAGATTGCAATCGACTCATATGACAGAGTAGATATCAGAAATTGTGCCGATATCAGCAGAATTGTAGATTCGGGTTTAAACAGAGATAAGGAGGATTTCTCTCTTACTGTAACATCTGCAGGGCTGGATCAGCCATATAAAGTACTTGACCAATATAAAAAATCTTTGGGAAAAGAGGTGGTTGTTGTATTGAAAAGCGGAGCAAAGATAGTTGCAACTCTTACTAAGGCCAATCCGGAAAAGATTGAACTTACCTACACCAAGCTGGAGAGAGTTGAGGGCAAAAAGAGAAGAGAGATGGTTGAGATCATTGAAACTTATAATCTCAGCGATATTAAGAGCACAAAAACACAAATTAATTTCAAATAATATCTAAAAGGAATTTACCTATATGGAAGGGTTAAATTTAATCAGCACATTTGCTGAGTTTAAAGAGTTAAAGAGCATAGATCGTCCCACAATGATGAGCGTTCTGGAGGATGTTTTCCGCAGTCAGCTAATTAAAATGTACGGAACTGCAGACAATTTTGACATCATCATCAATATTGACAAAGGAGATTTTGAAATCTGGAGAAACAGAGTTGTGGTAGAGGTCGTTGAGGATCCCAGTACCGAGATATCTATTGAAGATGTTGCAAAGATTGACTCATCATACGAAATCGGTGAAGAGTTCGTGGAGGAGGTTAAGTTATCGGCTTTTGGGAGGAGAGGAATTCTCAACCTTAGACAAAATCTCTCCGGCAGAATAATGGATATAGAGAAAGCGAACCTATACACCAAATATAAAGAGAAGATAGGAGAGATTGTAGTTGGAGAGGTCTATCAGGTCTGGAAAAAAGAGGTTCTCATTATGGACGAAGACGGCAATGAGCTCCTACTGCCAAAAACAGAGCAGATACCGTCTGACTTCTTCAGAAAAGGGGACACAGTAAGAGCCGTAGTCTCATCCGTTGAGATGAAAAACAACAATCCTATTATTATCCTTTCAAGAACCTCCTCTGTATTTCTGGAGAGGATGTTTGAACAGGAGGTTCCGGAGATATTTGACGGTCTAATTACTATCAAAAAAATTGTACGAATACCGGGTGAGAGGGCAAAGGTTGCTGTTGAGTCATATGACGAAAGGATTGACCCGGTTGGAGCCTGTGTTGGGGTTAAAGGTTCCAGGATTCACGGAATTGTTCGCGAACTGCGCAACGAAAACATAGATATAATCAACTGGACTTCAAATATGCAACTTCTCATCCAGAGGGCTCTTAGTCCTGCTAAAATTATATCTGTTAAGATAAACGAAGAGGAGAGGCGGGTAGGAGTATTCCTTAAACCTGGTGATGTCTCACTTGCTATAGGCAAGGGTGGCAGCAACATTAAACTTGCAGGTATGCTTGTAGATATGGAGATAGATGTGTACCGCGACATTGAAGAGGAGGAGGAGGATGTCCTTCTTACCGAATTCAGTGATGAAATTGACGAATGGGTTATCGAAGCTTTGAGGTCGATTGGATGTGATACCGCGAAAAGTGTTCTCGCTCTTCCTGTTTCGGAAATTGTAAGAAGAGCAGATCTTGAAGAGGAGACTGTATTGGATATACAGCGGATTTTACGCGAGGAGTTCGAATAGTTTAATGAAAGAATGGGAGATACAATATGACAGTAGACAATATAATAAGAGTTGGAAAAGTATTGAAGGAGTTCAATATAGGGCTAGGGACCCTAGTGGACTATCTCAAAAGCAAGAAGATAGAGATAGAGGCCTCGCCCGGCACCAAAATTACTCCCGAAACTTACGAACTCATAAGAAAAGAGTTTGGAAAAGAACAGATCATCAAGGAGCAATCAAAAAAGATCGCTATTAAAGTAAAAGATATCACAGATAAAGCAGATCATCACGACTTAGATGATTCCGAAGATGATCTTCCTGTTAAGGAGGTTTTCATCAAAACTACTGTCTCAGACTACCCATCTCCTAAAATAATCGGGAAAATAGATATTGACAAACTTTATAAACCGACCCCCCATCCGGAGGTTGTCAATACTGTTCATAAGCCTGAACCGGAGAGCGTTAAAATTATTGAACCTATTCAGGAACCTGTAATACCGCAAATTGTGGAAGTAGAAACAAAGTCAGAACCCGTTTCTGCACCTATAGTAAAAGAGGTAGAGAAGAGTCCGGAGATTAGTGAAAGCACCCTGGAGGTGAGGTTACCGGAGGCTTCTCAGGTATCTCAGACTCCTGTTGCACCACCTATGGAGGTTAAAAAGGAGTTTCCGCAAAATGAGAGCAGGGAGAGAGCTCAGGAGAGGGAGCGAAGAGAGATTAGGGAGAGGCAGGAGCAGAACGGAAGAATTGAGGCTAAACTTCGCAGAGAGCAAAAAGAGAGTAGGGAGGAGAGAGAGAGAGAGGAGATAAAACAGAGAAATGAGGCTAAAGTACGAGCAGAAGCTAAAAGGGTGGCAGATGCAAAACAACTTGCCGAAGCCAGAGAGTTGGAGAGGATTGCAAAAGAGCAGCCAATTATAGCAGCTATTGAACATATCGAGACAAAAGTAGAGAGGCTTGTAGGGCCAAAGATTAGCGGCACAATGGATCTCTCTCAGTTTGACAAAAAGAAGCCTGAGTCAAAACCAGCCCCTAAGGAGAGTCATAAAGGAAAGCGTGAGAGAATTCGCAAACCTCACAAAGAGAAGGTTGATCTATCCAAGGAGACTAAAGAGGGTGCTTTCCGAGGTTCAGCTGCAGATAAGAACAGACCTCCCCTTAACAAGAAGAAGGATACGAAACCTGTTGTAGGTAAAGAGAAGTTCAAACCTGTAAGAAATGAGGTTGACGAAGATGCCGTACAGAAGCAGATCAAGGAGACCTATCTGCGTATGGTTGAAGGTAAAGGTAAGACCCGAGGATCTAAATACCGTAAAGACAAGAGAGAGCACGCCTCTCAAAAGCTTCAGGAGGAGCACGAAAAGGAGCAAATTTCAAGCAACATATTAAAGATGACCGAATTCGTTACTGTAAACGATCTTGCAATGATGATGGATGTTCCAGTTATCAAGGTTATCGAAGCTTGTATGAATTTGGGGTTGATGGTATCCATCAATCAAAGATTAGATGCAGAGGCAATGGTGCTTGTTGCAGAGGAGTTTGGTTTTAAGGTTGAGTTTGTAACTGCAGACCTGCAGGGATCTATTCAGGAAGAGGCAGATACAGAAGATGAACTGGTAACCCGCCCTCCAATCGTAACTGTAATGGGTCACGTAGACCACGGTAAAACATCACTTCTGGACTACATTCGTAAAGCTAATGTTATTGCAGGTGAAGCCGGTGGAATAACCCAGCACATCGGTGCATATAACGTACAAATATCCAGTGGTGAGAGAATAACATTTTTGGACACTCCTGGTCACGAAGCATTTACGGCAATGCGTGCCCGAGGTGCTAAGGTAACAGATATCGCAATAATTATTATCGCTGCCGACGATGCAGTAATGCCACAGACCAGAGAGGCTATAAACCACGCTCAGGCAGCCGGCGTGCCGATGATATTTGCAATCAACAAAATGGATAAGCCTGGTGCAAACTCCGAGAGAATTCGCGAGCAGCTTGCCAATATGAATCTGCTTGTAGAGGATTGGGGTGGTAAATATCAGTGTCAGGAGATCTCTGCAAAACAGGGTATCAATGTAGATAAACTGTTAGAAAAGATTCTTCTTGAGTCGGAACTTTTGGATCTTAAGGCAAACCCTAATAAAAGGGCAAAAGGTACAGTGATTGAATCTTCACTGGATAAAGGCAGAGGCTACATAACCACGATGCTGGTTCAGTCAGGGACTCTCCATATTGGGGATATTATTCTAAGTGGAAGCTATACCGGGAAGATTAAGGCTATGTTCAATGAACGGGGACAGAAGATTGCCGAAGCAGCACCTGCTTCTCCGGTCTCTATTTTAGGTCTTAACGGGGCACCTGCTGCAGGTGAGCTTTTTAATGTAATGGAGGATGAGAAAGAAGCAAGAGATATTGCAAACAAGAGGGAGCAGCTGCTACGGATCCAGGGTCTTAAGACTCAGAAACATATTACTCTTGAGGAGATTGGCCGTCGTATCGCGATAGGTAACTTCCAGGAATTGAATGTAATTGTCAAGGGAGACGTAGATGGATCAATCGAGGCTTTGTCTGACTCACTGATAAAACTATCAACCGAAGAGGTACACGTAAATGTAATTCACAAAGCAGTGGGTGCAATCTCTGAGTCAGATGTACTACTGGCTGCTGCATCAAATGCCATTATCATAGGCTTCCAGGTTCGGCCATCGGTCTCATCCCGTAAACTTGCAGAGAAAGAGGAGATAGAGATAAGACTCTACTCGGTTATCTACGACGCAATAAACGAGGTGAAAGATGGTATGGAGGGTATGCTTGCACCGGAGCAGAAGGAGGAGATTACCGCAACAGCAGAGGTTCGTGAAGTGTTCCGGATATCTAAAGTAGGCTCGATTGCCGGCTGTATGGTAAAAGAGGGAAAACTTATACGAAACGCTAAGGTCAGAATTATACGGGACGGAATTGTTGTCTATACAGGGGGGCTTGGCTCACTTAAAAGATTCAAGGATGACGTTAAGGAGGTTGCTGCAGGTTATGACTGTGGTCTTAATATTGACGGGTATAACGACATCAAAACGGGAGATATTATTGAATCTTACACAATTGTGGAGATCAAGAGGAAGCTGTAATGTTAACCTCCATATCAATCTCAATAGAGAAGCGGGCTTTAACGGTCCGCTTTATCTTTTGCGCAAACTCCAGTAACTCTCTGCCTGTTGCCCCTTCGTATGCAAGCAGAACCAATGCGTGGTTCTTATGAACACCAACATTCGACTCCCTCACCCCTTTGAAGCCGCACTGCTCAATTAGCCAGGCTGCCGGAATCTTCGTGTAACCCGGTGAAGAGGGGTAGAGCCTGAGAGTCGGGTTGTTCTCCTTTAATTTCTCTGCAAAACTCACCTCTACAATCGGGTTTTTAAAGAAGCTTCCTGCATTGCCAACCTCGGTAGGGTCCGGTAGTTTTGCTTTTCTTATATCTATTATCGCTTTTCTAATATCGTAAAGAGTTGGATTTTCTGCAGATTCTAGCCTCTCTTTTACACCTGTATAGGTGGTGTTAATAACAGGATATAGAGCCAGTTCAAAAGTTACAAAAGTTATGATTGTCTTTCCTTTAAGCTCCTGTTTGAATATGCTCTCTCTGTAGCCGAAACGGCACTCTTGGGCAGTCACTCTCCTCTGCTGCAAGGTGCATATTTCTATATAATCTACCCATACAATTGTGTCCTTTGCCTCAGAACCATACGCTCCAATATTTTGAACCGGCGAGGCTCCGACAGATCCTGGAATTCCGGAGAGGTTCTCCACCCCACCCCAACCTCGGTCTACACAATATGCTACAAATTTGTCCCAATCTACACCGGCACCAACTTTCAATTTTAAAGATTTATCTGATATCTCACTAATTGAGATATCCATAATTGCCGGGTGAACCACAAGTCCGTTATAATCTTCACAGAAAAGGGTGTTTGAGCCGGAGCCTATTACAAGTTTTGGCAATGCAGTAAAACGGGAGTCGCTAAGAAGTTCAATGATCTCATTAACCGAACCGGGAGCCGCATACCAAGCTGCCTTTGCACTTAACCCCAGAGTGTTAAGTCTCCTTAAATCTTTATCCCTCTCTACTATCATTTGGTTAAATATCGTGAATTACTGAATCCGGCGCTATAGAGGATCTCTCACCCTTGTTGCTATCTTTGTCAATAGGTTTATGAATATATAAGATCCTGCAGATAAACCTCATCATAGATATTATTATAAGCAGCATAAAAGCGGTTATCTCTGCCGAAAGCTGCTCCCTAATCCTGGCCTTTGCTGAGAGGAGCTCTGAATCCTGGTTTAGAATATCATCTATATTCTCAAAAGGGATATCAATTGTTGACCATTTTGATATAACTGTTGCGTCATAAAGATATACAACACCTCCATTCGAACGGTTCATTGTAAGAAGAGTTTTAAAATCTGTGTAGTAAAGCTTAGGTGAGAGTTTATTAAAAGCAGATAGTGAATCTGAGGAGCTCAACCCGGATCCGGTTAGTACAATCAACTCAATACCGCGGACATTAAGAGTGTCGTATAGGCGGTTAAGCCTTTGAACTGCTCTTCTTCCCAGTTTGTCAATAAATGGTACAGTGGCAATAAATAGAGCCCCTTTAATCGAGAGAAGAGAGTCTGTAATATAGTTACCATTCACATCAGAAACAGCAAAGTCTATACTAGCAGACCCCTTGTTTACTCTTTTAGTTCTTGAATCTTCAAACTTATAGGTGGAGTCCGGCAGGTTCTCTATAGAGAACTCATATCTCTTATCATTCTTTGAGTAGATGAGAGTGGTTTCAAAAACCGGGGAGTCACTCTCCGAGATAAAATCCAGCCTCCCTTTAATATCTGTACCAACTTTAAACTCCATAAAATCAATCATAGGAAGATGTCTGTATGAGTAGAGCGATAAAGAGACAATAAGAAGAGCATATGTAACAGCGAAACCCCACTCCCATCTTGCAGGAGCTACAGGTATGAAATTGTCTCTCTGGAGATAGAGAAGAACTGCAAAGAAGAGAAAAACAATATTTTTGTAAAAGGTTTGCCAGTTGGTAAGTTTAATTGCCTCTCCAAAACACCCGCAGTCTGTAACAGGATTAAAAATTGCAAGAAAAAGAGTCAATATGGTGAAGATGGATATAAAAACTAGTGAAACCCGGCAGGCGATCTTCATTCGTATACCTACAAGAACTGATATCCCAATGAGCATTTCGGTACCCGAGAGCACAACCCCTAATGTCTGCTCAATAAAGTGCCAAGAGTCCAGCCCGGCAACCTTCATATACTCCTCAATTATGAGTCCTACCCCGACAGGATCAATGATCTTTACGAAACCGGAGAGTAAAAATGTTACTCCTATTACAACTCTGGATATTGCCCTGAGAAACTTCATAATGAATATATCAGTTAGTAATATTTTCCAACAAAAGCTTAATTTTTCCAAAGATAGACTCTGCAGATAGTATAACTCCGCTATCTGAGGAGCAGTTCACACATATTAGTCCCTCTCCCTTTTCACACTCAGCGAGATAGATCTCTCTAACCTTAGCCTGAAAAGAGATACTCTCTTCGTGAATATCTTTTTTCCCTTTTAGGTACTCCCTCTCACTACCCAACCTTGTCTCCTTTAACTTTTCATCTACAAAATTGAGAGGTACATCCAGAAAAAGATTGAGATCCGGAACCGGTATTGCAAATTTATTAAACTCAGTGTCAAAAATCCAGTCCCGAAGCTCTAAAGCAACTTTAGGGTTGCTGAATTTTGCACACTGAAACGCAATATTGGAGTATAGATATCTGTCTAATATTATGTGATAGCCCTCTTTAATCCAATCTTTTATCTGCTGCGATGCATCTCTGCGATCCTCTGCAAACAAAAGCGCCACAAGCATAGGGTGAACCTCCTCAATATTCCCAAAATCGCCCCTTAAAAATTTGGCAATCAAATCTCCGAAAACAGGGGCATCAAACCTGGGAAAGTGCATATATTTAACTTTGGACCCACTGGTCTCAAAATATTGCTGCAAAAGATTTATCTGGGTAGATTTCCCCGCCCCATCCAAACCTTCTAATACTATTAACATAATAAAATCTTATATTTGTGACTCCAAGCAAAGTTAGGCATTTTATGGCAAATATTCTACAAACTCATCAACCTCTTGTGATGGGAATCATAAACCTGAGCCACGACTCTTTTTACCAGGGAAGTAGATCTCTCACGCAGGAGGATTTTGAGAGGAGGTATGGAGTTTTGCTGGAGCAGGGGGCAGATATTGTAGATATCGGTGCTTGCTCCTCCAGACCGGGATCTACTCCGGTAGAGGAGGAGGTCGAGTGGGAGTTGCTAAAGCCTGCGCTGAAAATAATCCTCAGAGTTTATCCTCACTCAACATTCTCTCTGGATACATTCCGGTCATCAATAGTTGAGAGAGCCTACGATTTTGTCGGAGGCTTCATTATCAACGACATCTCTTCCGGAGAGGATGATTCAGATATGATTCCGATGGCTGCAAAGTTGGAGCTCCCATATATAGCAATGCACAAAAAAGGGACACAGCAAACAATGCAGAGCCTTTGTCAATATGAGGATGTTGTTAAAGAGGTTGCAGAGTATTTCAGGTACTTTGTTCAAAAGGCTACTCAGGCCGGAATAAAGGAGATAATCTTAGATCCCGGGTTTGGATTTGCAAAAGATCTTGACCAGAACTATAAACTCTTAAACAATCTGAATAGTTTGAAGCCGATTAAAGAGGATGGAACAAACTACCCCCTCCTTGCCGGTATTTCCAGAAAGAGTATGATATATCGTCTGCTGGAGAGTACACCTGATGAGGTGCTCTCTGCAACATCTGCACTAAATCTTTTAGCTCTTGTAAACGGGGCCGATATACTGAGGGTTCACGATGTTAAAGAGGCAAAGGAGATTATAACTTTATACAGAACAATAACAAAAAACAGATAATAACGAAGATATGCTTAATACACCGTTAACAGCAATCTCTCCCGTAGATGGCAGATACAGCTCTCAGGTTAAAGAGCTGACCCTATACTTTAGTGAGTTCGCACTTATTAAATATCGAATCAGGGTAGAGATAGAGTACTTTATCTCTTTGTGTGAGATTCCTCTGGCACAGCTTAAAGATGTTGATCCGGAAAAATTTAAGGAGTTGCGCTTTATATACACCTCTTTCACCATTGAACAGGCTATGGAGATTAAGGAGATCGAGAAGGCTACAAATCACGACGTTAAGGCAGTAGAGTATTTCATAAAGAGCAGGTTTGAGAAGCTTGGGTTGGAGAGATACTGCGAATTTGTCCACTTTGGGCTCACATCTCAGGATATCAATAACACATCTGTGCCACTCTCACTTCTGGAGGGGGTTCGTGATTGTTACCTTCCTCAATTGAATGTGATTCAGAAAAAACTTAAAGAGATGGCATTAGAGTGGTCTGAAGTATCTATGCTGGCCAGAACACACGGTCAGCCCGCCTCTCCTACCAGGCTCGGTAAGGAGATAGAGGTCTTTGCCGTCAGACTTAATGAGCAGATATCAATGTTGAGCACAATTCCTTTCGCTGCAAAATTCGGAGGGGCCACAGGTAATTTTAATGCACACTTTGCAGCATATCCACATATTGACTGGAACAGCTTTGCCGTATCTTTTACAGAGGGTAGGCTGGGGTTGAAACGCTCCTACCCTACAACTCAGATAGAGCACTACGACTACATAGCAGCTCTTTTTGACAATATGAAGAGGATTAACAATATCCTAACAGATCTCTGCAGAGATGTCTGGAGCTATATCTCTATGGAGTATTTCCGTCAGAAAATCAAGCAGGGGGAGATAGGGTCATCTGCTATGCCACACAAGGTTAACCCAATAGATTTTGAAAACGCAGAGGGAAATTTGGGTGTTGCTAATGCTCTTTTTGAACACCTCTCGGGCAAACTCCCAATCTCCAGACTCCAGAGAGACCTTACAGACTCTACAGTATTGAGAAACATAGGGGTGCCATTTGCACACACTATAATCTCTTTAAAATCTCTTGAGAAGGGGTTAAATAAACTAATCCTCAATAAAGTTGCAATTGACAAAGATCTGGAGAACAACTGGGCTGTTGTTGCAGAGGGAATTCAAACAATACTCAGAAGGGAGGGCTATCCAAAACCTTACGAGGCATTGAAATCACTCACACGCACAAGCAGACCAATTGACAAAGAGTCTATTGCAAGTTTTATTGACTCTTTAGAGGTGAGTGACTCAATCAAGGATGAGTTGCGTAATATTACTCCTCAAAGCTATACGGGAATTTAACTATGAGAAAAATTGATGTTGCAATAAAGAGGTGCACTATTCTTGTGCTTATGTCTGCTCTCATCTGTGGTGCAAATGCCCAGGATTACGATAAATATTTCACCACACAGAGGCTACGGATTGATGTGATTTTCGCCGGGGATGCCTCATTTCAGAGCGTCTATCTGAACTCTCTTCACAGAGAGCAACTTTGGAGCGGTTCAAGGGTAAATCTCAAAGATCCCTTTAATTACGGAGAGTACCACTACAGGGTTAT
>CAYGOE010000066.1:0-10024 GCA_964351405.1 uncultured Muribaculaceae bacterium
CTACCTTCAAAGGTTAGATTGGTCTCTGCAATTTCTAAAGCTTCGTCAAAGTAGCCATATGGAATTACCGCCAGTACCGGGAACATCTTCTCTTTGCAGATAATGTCTGCTTTTCCCACTCCTTTGGCCTCTATTACCAAAACTTTAGTGTCTTCGGGAACTGTTATCCCTGCTGCTTTTGCAATAGTGATAGCTGATTGGCCGATCAACTCCTTTGTCATAGTTCCATCGGTAAAAATGGTGTCAACAACCTGTTGGCGTAACTCCTCCGGTACAACATAACCTTTGTTGCGTCTAAAGGCTTCAAGAACCTCTTCGCGGCACTCCTTTGGATATATGGCGCTTTGCTCTCCGGAGCAGATAATTCCGTTATCAAACGATCGTCCGGTAACGATTTTCCTGCAGCCAGATCATAATCGATATTTCGGTCAAGAATCACCTGCACATTACCCGCACCAACACCAAACGATGGTTTGCCTAATGAATAGGCTGATTTTACCATTGGCATTCCACCTGTGGCTACTACTGTATCACACTTTCTCATAAGCTCCTGAGTCTTCTCAAGCGAAGGTTCCTCAATCACCTGAACCATCCCCTCAGGCACATTCATGGGAGCGATAGCCTTGATTATTGCCTTGACTGCAGCTGCTGAGCACTTTTTTGCCTTAGGATGGGGAGATATTATTATGGCATTCTTGGTTTTAAGAGCAAATATTATCTTAGACATAGGAGTAACAATCGGATTTGTCATTGGGGTAATCCCCGCAACAACTCCTATGGGCTTTGCTATTTCTATAAGTCCTGTCATTTCGTCAATGCTCAGGATGCCCATAGATTTCTTTCCCTTAAGGTTATTCCAAACACCTTTGGACTTATTTCGGTTTTTGGCGACCTTATCTTCATAAACGCCCATCTCTGTCTCTTCTACAGCCATACGCGCAAGTTCTTCGGCATTATCGAAGATGGCGCGTGCGGCCAGTTTAATGGTCTGATCTACATCGTCCTGGTCAAATTGTACCTGGTAAGCGGCCTGCGCTTTGCGCGCCAGGGCAATCATCTCTTTTATCTCCATTGCGGTTATGATTTTAAATTAAAATAATTCTTTATAGATACCCCTAATGTCATCCTCCGAGAAGGGAACATAGTTGTTGTTGAGCAGACACTGCTGACCAAGAAGTACACTTTGTGTGAAACTTTCGATCTCTCCCTCCTGCATTCCGTAAAAACTTAGTCGGTTTTTTGAAGTCAGATGCCCCAGCAGCTCATCCAGCTTTGTGTAAACCATCTCTTCTGAGGTGTTGAGCAACTTTGCATAAAGCTCGTTTACCTCCTTAATGGCTCCTTCTGGTCTCTTCTTGTTATATAGTTTGAAGACAGAGGTGAAAAACTGATAGTTGGCCTCACCATGTAGAACATGGTAAACTCCTCCCAGCGGGTATGAGAGTGCATGAACAGCCCCTACACCTGTGTTCCCGAATGCTATTCCGGCATAGTTGCTTGCAACCAGCATATCTTCAAGACGCTCCAGACTGTACTCCGGGCCCTTTAGAGCAATATTGGTAAAGACGTCAACAATAATGCTGATAGCTTCACGGCAATACATCTTGGTATATGGGTTCGATTTTGGCGAAACATAAGATTCAGTGGCGTGTATAAGTGCGTCTATGGCACTGAATGCAAAAAATTTAAATGGCAGCCCCTTTAGAAGTTCAGGAATCAGTATGGCATCATCGGGTAAAAGAGTGTCGTCTGCTATTCCCATTTTGGTGTTTTTTGCCTTGAGTTCGGCGATTGAGATATTGGTCATCTCGCTGCCTGTTCCGCATGTGGTTGGAATGGTGACAAGTTTTTCTGCTTAACAATTGGAACCTTTCTTTCAAAAACTTCAGATATATCAGAAACGTTGTTGATTACAAGGAGTTTGGATACATCAATAACAGTACCTCCTCCAATAGCCACAACTCTGTCATACTTTAAATCTGAGATGTCGGCGAGTATTCTGTTTATCATTTGGTCAGAGGGCTCACCGGAGCCGTACTTCTCAATCATTAGGAACAGACACTTAAGGTCTGTTTTCTCTATATACGACTTGCATAGGAAGTCGTGTGTAAGAACCAGGTCATTGGGGCCAAGTTCGAAGTTGCAGGCAAACTCTGCAAAAGTGTCGAAACGGCTGACAGTTGTTTTTAATTTGAATAACTGCATTTTGTTCTCTATTTGTTAAACCTTTTTTTGTACTCTTCTTTCAGCTCATCACGGAAATCCGGATGCACAATCGCTATCAAAGCCTCTGCCCTCTGAGCAAGGGTACGCCCTTTGAGTTTGGCTACTCCGTACTCGGTCACCACATAATCAACATCATTTCTGGATGTTGTTACCGCTGCACCCGGGCTCAGGAACGGAACTATTCTCGACACCTTTCCTTTAGAGGCGGTAGCCGGAACGGCAATTATCGACCTGCCCCCTTTTGAAACAGATGCTCCGCGCACATAGTCAACCTGACCTCCTGTGCCGCTGAATTGCTTTGTTCCTATGCTCTCTGCATTCACCTGACCCATAAGATCGACCTCTATACACGAGTTGATTGAAACCATATTATTGTTCTGTCCTATTACCGCAGGGTCGTTTACATAATCGACAGGCATCAACTCCACCAATGGGTTATTGTCCACAAAATCATATAAGGCGCGTGTACCCATAAGGAAAGTGGCTACCAGCTTACCGGGGTGGAGCGTTTTAAGTCTTCCGTTAATTACTCCGGATTTAACCAGCTCCATTGCACCGTCTGAGAACATTTCGGTATGAACTCCAAGATCTTTTTTCTCTTTCAGAAATAGCAGAACTGCATCAGGAATTGCTCCAATTCCCAACTGAAGAGTATCTCCGTCATTAATAAGTGATGCACAGTTCTTTCCTATTTCCCGCTCAACTTCAGTCACCGATGGGAGCGGAATTTCAGGAATCGGATCAGCACAGAGAACTATACAATCGAACCTGGATAAATGGACCTTGTTAGTTGATCCGACATAGGGCATACACTCATTAACCTGTGCAATCACCTTGCCTGCCTTTTCAACGGCAGCTTTGGTGTAGTCGCACGATAGGCCCAGGCTGCAATAGCCCTCACTATCAGGAGGTGACACATTTATAATTGCAATATCAACAGGGAAGATATTTCCGATCAGCTGTGGGGTATCCTTGAAAAAGCAGGGGATAAAATCGGCTCTCCCTAGTGAAGCAGACTCTCTTGAAGCCCCGCCTATAAAACTTGTAATGTGATGAAAATGTTTTGCATTTTCTGGTAAAAGATACTCTCCGTAACCAAGAGGCAGCATATGGTATATATGAAGGTTGCTGAACCTCTCTTTTTGCGCAACCAATTCACGCATTATAACCTGTGGATTGGCTGCTGCATGTGAACATACTATATAATCCGAATCGTTTATCACGCCAACTGCCCGGGCGGCTGAAACGATCTTATCTTTGTATTGTTCTTTCCAGTTCATCATTTTTCTGTATTGCTATTCGGGCATTTCGTCAGCTCCTCCTTTATCAAGGCAATCTCTTTGGCAAGCAGTTTCTTCCCTTCGAGATTCCCCTGTCTGGCAATCATTACTCGCTGTGCCTGCGGAGAGCCGGCTCCGTGCATCGATTCTGTACGGTAACCAACGGCTGCTGTACCCAGAGTGATATTTTCTATCAGTCTGAGGATTCGCATACGGTTTTCAGTTGAAACACCCGCTACCCCTTTCAGATACTTCTCTACGTAAGCACCAACTTCGGGGCTGCGGAAATCCTGCTCCGATGGCATTGTTACCATTAGGCCTCCTGCGATATCTTCTGCAAGGCGGGCTATCTCGTAAGGCATACGGGTGATATTCTGTTTGCAGACATTTGCAAGCAATAGATTCACAATATAGTTACCTGCAGGCATCGACTCTCCCTCTGCCGAACATGCTATACCGCAGGCATACAGGGTTTCATTCAGGTGAGTCATCTCAATCAGCTTGTCTTTGATGTGGCTTGCTTTGGCAGCTCCATTGTAATCGGCAGCTACTGCTGAAGCACCAATCAGTACATCGCCAACGCCAACCTTACACCCACCGTATGACTGGCGGTGGTATCCTGCGAACCTTTCAACCATCATGCCTGCAAAATCATACTCACGGCACATAAAGATGCGCTCATTAGGTACAAAAACGTCGTTGAAAATGACAAGAGCCTCGTGACCACCAAAGCGGGGATTCCCCAGGTCGATGTCAGCACCAGGCTCCATCTTGCGGGTATCACACGATTGCCTTCCGTATATCATAACAACCCCTTCTGCATCAGACGGAACGGCAAAAGAGACCGCATAATCAGCATCCTCCTCTTTCATTGCAACAGTAGGCATAATAAGGTGTTCATGCGAGTTAACGGCACCTGTCTGATGTGCCTTGGCGCCTTTTACAATAATTCCTTCGGGAAGAACTTTAACAATACGAAGATAGAGGTCAGCATCTGCCTGCATAGAAGGTGACAACGCGCGATCTCCCTTTGGATCAGTCATTGCTCCGTCAACCGTCAGGTCATTCTCCTGTACAAACTTCAGATAGTCAGTAAAGCGTCTGTGATATTCGGTACCGTTTTTTTTGTCGATTTCATATGTAGTAGAGAAAATTGCATTAAAGGCGTCCATCCCTACACAGCGTTGAAAACATGATGCAGTCTTCTGGCCTAACAGGCGTTGCATCTTAACCTTTTTTACAAGGTCGTCTGTATTCTGATGCAGATGGCAGAAGCGGTTGATGGTTTTACCTGTGAGATTAGAAGTTGCTGTCATCAGTTCTCGGTATTCCGGCTTATCGGCAAGCTCATAGGTCATTGCAACAGAGTTCATTGATGGCTTGATCATTGGATGATCAACAGGGTTGTCAACAAGTTTGCCCATAAAGTAAACCTTCAGATTCATCTTCCTAAGGCTTTCGATATACTGCACTTTTGTCATCATAATAGTATGTGTTTAATGTTCAGTTTCATGTTTCGGTTCAGGCAAACCAATCACATTCCGCCAAAAATGTTGGTTTCGTATGGCTTTACATTGCCACTCAAGCTAAGGGCGACTATTTTTCGAAGTTTAACTTTTAGGACATCAATCAACCCGTTCTACGGGGCTAAGTGACAGTAATATGAATTGGCAGGTCTTCTGACTAACACACTCTTTCCAACACCTTCCCGGTCATAGTGACCAGTGGTTGCAGATTTTTTCGGAACGTTCTCGTGCTTCACCGCAGCGGACCTGTCCGGGACTCACACCCGGTTCCCTTTTAATCAATACGCCTGTTAAGGAGTATCGTAACCAATTCGGGTACAAATATATTTCTAATTTTGAGATTTAACCAAGATAAAAGAAGGTTTTTGTAAAAAAAAAACAAAAGAATTTTAACCGACTTTGCAACTTGCTCCAATATAGCACTGTAACAATATGTACGTCATTTATGATAAATAGAAATAATAATCCAAATAATTATTCGGATTAGAAATCATTTACCTTAGAGAATTGATTTTTTACAGATTTTGCAGATGCATACTGCAAATATAGTTAGTCGCTCCTTATGAAGCTATTTTAAAGTTAATAATTGGGAGGAAAAGGAGTTTTTCCAGGAAGGCAAAAATTCGTTTCTTCCCATTTTCTATCAATTGTTCCATTAGTTTCTTCAAGTTCAATGCTGCCGCACTCAAGAACGCGTTCATTTGTGGCGATTGCCTGCCAGACAGATAGTTCTGTCCCATCCTGAACTGCGATTTCAAGTGTCCGATTACTGGTTCTATTGCCGCTCTCCGTCTGAACTTCTTCCGTTTGCACCGTTTATCGTAAGATGTATCATGTCTCTTGGGTTTTCCCGGCGTAGATATTTTTACCCCACATATTTCCTTCTCTCCTTTGCCGCCACGATCGTAAACCACCTCCTGTGGCAACCGTATTTCATTTGCTTTCATCTGTTCCAGTAATGGTTCGATTGTCTTGCTGTCGTGAGGATTACCTTCGTAAGATTTTATTGCTAAGATAGTTAGTGTTTTAGAGTTAGTCATTAATCCAGCTTTGTTCCCATACTCGTATTGCCTGGCGGCCTTTCCCTTTGCAATGCACGCAGCGTACGGCTTGTGCAAACTGTAAATCTTATCCTTGTCATTTCTTTTCTGAGAAAGTATTTTACTATAAAGATCCAGCTTCTGGGAATATCGGTTCCTTTTTACTTCATCCATGTTTCTCTCCAGCTCCCGTACAACACGACTCTCTATTGTACGCAGACAGCGGATTGCTTTGCGTGCCTTCTTCTTCCGGCGTGGATGGTTGCCATTATAAGTGTCCCGTAACAGCTGCTTGCTGATTCGCGTATACCGCTGTCTCTGTGTGTAGCCTTCCTTTTCACTGATGCGGTTTACATCATCTATCACCCTCTTATATTGTTTTGCATCCGTGGGATAGGTGACAAAATTCTCCTGAACTGTTGTGTCGGACAATACCATTTTTGATGTTGCTTTTTCCCCGTGCAGGGTCACTGTGTGTCTGAAGATCTTTTCCACTCCTTCTAATCCTATCCTTTTACGGAAATGGACAAAATCACTTGGGTCAAAGGGGAACTTATGCTTAAAATGAGCTTCTCCACAAAAATACTGCATGTACGGATCTCTCACCCATGACTGAGCAAGTGTCTCATCTCCGAGGTTATACATCTGTTTCAGCAATAAACATCCTACCATCATCCTTATTGGAACCGCAGGTTGACCTGTTATCGAATAAAAACCGGAAAACTCCTTCTCGAAATATTTCCATTCAATTTTATTTGCCAATAACACCAGTTCGTGTCCCATATCTATGAAATCTGTCAATAATGGATTAAAGAGATTTCGCTGTTTTTGATCTGCCGATTTTCCTATCATCTTTTGCCGGTTTTATGGCACTTTGATAGTGTTTATCTGCAAATTATGCAAGCGTTTTGGTAATTTAATTTATTGAATATTAATATATTAAACCCTTTTTTTAGGAGCGACTATATAGCCACAATTGCAGATTTGCTGGCAGAGGGGAACAACGGTGCTGTACCGGTTGGCGCAGGAATTAAGATTCTCGATATTGGTGTGGGGGCAAACTGCATCTACCCGATAATAGGGTGTATAAACTGGGGTTGGTCGTTTATAGGTACAGATATTGACCCTGTGGCTGTTGAGTCTTCCGCTGCAATTGTCGGCAATAACGCTATTTTGTCGGGGAAAATAGAGATCCGTCTCCAGAGAGAGAGAGAGAGTTACTTTAACGGAATATTGAAAAGGGGCGAGAAGATCGCTGCAACAATATGTAACCCACCGTTCCACTCGTCAAAAGAGCACGCTGCTCAAATGGCGCATAAGAAGCTGACCAATCTTAGTAAAGGCCGAATAAAATCTGAACTACTCAACTTTGGGGGTCGCAGCAACGAGCTATGGTGTCCCGGAGGAGAGGAGCATTTCGTAAAGGGGATGGTTGCACAAAGCAGAGATTTTGCACAACAGTGCCACTGGTTCACCTCACTCATCTCAAAAAAGGAGAGCCTCAAAGGTATCTACTCCGCTTTAGAAATAGCAGGAGCTAACGATGTTAGGACAATACCCACAGGCAGGGGCAATAAAATCTCCAGAGTAGTTGCGTGGAGGTTTTAAAAGAACTTACTACCTTTACTTAGTAATCCACATAATAACACTGAATCTTCAAGATTATGAGCAGATTATTTAAGGTGCTTTTCTCACTTACTTTTACAGCACTTGTAATGGTGTCCGCAACCTGCTGTTTCCCTGTGAAAGGGGGTAAAGAGGCAGATAAAACCAGCCACGAATACTATATTGTAACCAAAGTTGTAGATGGTGATACGTTTGTTATAGATGACGGGTCAAAGAAGGGTGCCAGAGTAAGGCTAATTGGTGTAGATGCTCCGGAGTCCAGAAAGACAGGGAGGAAGGAGATAGGCTACTATGGCAAGGAGGCGAAGGAGTTTATGACCAAGTATATCCTCAATAAGAGAGTGAGACTGGAGTATGATGTAAACAAGTACGACCAGTATATGAGAATTCTGGCTTACGCCTATATGGAGGATGGAACCTTTATTAACGAATATCTTGTAGCGAGCGGCTATGCAATGATTATGACTTTCCCTCCCAATGTAAAATACTCCGAACTCTTTCTAAAGAGGCAGCAGGAGGCCAGAGTCAAAAACAGAGGGCTCTGGGGAAAAACCGTAGAGAATAAAATTGAATTCTAAAATGTTCCGATGGGCAAAACAATCAGTTTGGATTCTGTTGTCTGTTGTTGTACTCAATACAGGTTGCAAGCCCGAGCCTACCCTTTCGGTTTCGGTTGAGTCAATCAATTTTTCTGAGAACAAAGAGGATTATATAATCAATATAACATCCAACACAACCTGGAGGGTGATGGGGGGTGACGGATGGTGTGTTGGAATTCCGGCTACTGGTAGCGGGAATGGCACCGTAAGGGTGGCAGCAGAACCAAATACAGCATATTCGCAAAGGAGTACACAGATAATCATAACTGCAGCGACTCTCTCATCTACAGTTGCAATAACTCAGGCACAGACCGATGCTCTCATCCTTACCCAAAAAATCTTTAATCTCCCCAGCACTCCAGGAAATGTATCTGCAGAGCTCAAAAGTAATATAAGCTACGACGTTATTATCCCTACTGATGCTAATTGGGTAACAAAAGTTAAATCAAAAGCGCTCAGTACATCTCTGCACGAATTTGCTGTAGTGGCAAACGACACTTACGACAAAAGAGTTGCCCGCATTATTTTTAAAGATAAGAACTCTACCCTCTCAGATACCCTTACAATAAATCAGGCTCAAAAGGATGCGCTTATCCTTACTCAAAAGATCTTCAATGTGCCAAGCTCTGCCTCTTCAATATCTGTCGAGTTGCGCTCAAACATAAGTTACACCATACTTTTACCCCCGACAGTAAGCTGGGTAAATAAAGTCAATACAAAAGCCCTCACCACATATCTGCACCAATTTATTATAGGGGCAAACGAAACCTATGACAGCAGAAGTGCTAAGATTATTTTTAAAGATAACAACTCTTCACTGAGCGATACCATCACAATTGTTCAGGCACAGAGAGATGCCATAATTTTCTCACCCTTAAAGAGTTTTGTTGTCCAAAAGGGAGGGGGAACAATTAACTATACGCTTCAGTCCAATATCCCGTACAATGTTACACTATCTGCAGGGGTAAACTGGATAACCGAAATAAAGACAAAAGGGCTGGTAACCAACAGCCACTCATTTGCAGTCTCGGCAAACACCACTACAGAAATAAGAACAGGGAGTGTCATATTTACCTCAGTAAATAATCTTTTCAAAGATACCCTGAAAATAAGGCAGTCCTGGTATGACGGCTATTATGTTTATAACCCGAATGGCAGGGCTCTGGCAGATATCATACCCGCTGCAGAGAGGGCCTCTGTCACCCGGCTAAAGGTTGAGGGAGAGATCTCTGCTGCAGATTTCATTTTTATTAGGGATAATCTTTTGAATCTGGAGTATCTCAATTTGGAGGAGGCAAGAGTTGAGGGCAATAAAATTCCGGACAATTCATTCAAGGGTACATCTGCACCCGGCAAAAAGATAAAAGAGGTAAAATTCCCCTCAACCCTTGTATCTATAGGAGCAGAAGCATTTCTTAACTGCACATCGCTAACAGCAGTCGAATTTCCTGCATCTTTAAGCAGTATCGGCAACTCTGCTTTTGCAGGGTGTTCGCAGCTTGCAATGGTTGTGTCCAGAGTTGTAACCCCATTCGCTCTTAACGGAGTCTTTATCGGAATTGATGCTGCTGCACATCTTGTTGTGCCCGTAGGCTCTCTTAACGCTTATAAAACAACCTCCGGGTGGGGTTACGCATTTTTTGACAAAATCTATGAAGAGGGGACAGATCCAAGCCTTGGAGGAGAGGAGGATCCCGAAGATCCGGGTGAAGATCCCGAAGATCCAC
>CAYGOE010000067.1:0-9978 GCA_964351405.1 uncultured Muribaculaceae bacterium
TCATTAATATTTTTTTTATGAGAAATGTAAGACTCTTTTTCTTTTTTAAGCTTACAAGCCTCTTCTTAATTCCTGCTACCTATGCTCAGTCAATTGAGGGTAAATGGTATGGTAAACTAAACCTTCAAAACTCAGAGTTAAGAGTTGTTTTTGATATAAAGCGAAGTGATTCTCTCTATATAGCAACTATGGATAGTCCGGATCAGGGTGCAACCGGGATTCCTATGGAAGCTGTCACCTTCTCTAAATCAATTCTCAACATTAAACACTCTTCAATTATGATGGAGTATAACGGTGTTTATATGGGTGATAAAATAATCGGAACTATCCGTCAAGCTGGTCAAACAATTCAGCTTAACCTCTCTAAAAGGGTTCCTGAAGGAGCTGCCAGACCTCAGGAGCCAAAGGAGCCATTTCCTTACATCTCTGAAGAGGTCTTTATTCCTAACAAAAGAGATAGCATAGTTTTATCCGGAACACTTACTCTTCCTCAATCAGGGAAAATTCATAATGCAGTTATTCTTATAAGTGGCAGCGGACCACATAACCGAAATGAGGAGATTATGGGACATAAACCATTCCTTCTGCTTTCGGACTTCTTGACCAGGAATGGTATTGCAGTACTACGTTATGACAAAAGAGGAGTAGCAGCTTCCGGCGGAAAATTTGCTCTCGCAAATACTATGGATTTTGCAGAAGATGTAAGGTGGGCCTATAGCTATCTCCGCACTAGAGAGGATATTGGCAAAATAGGCCTTATAGGACACAGTGAAGGGGGGATTATCGCACCTATAGTAGCATCAGAAAATGATAATATTTCTTTTATTGTACTTATGGCAGCTCCCGGTATTAAGGGAAGAGATATCATAATTGTTCAGCAGGCAGCAATCTCACAGTTATCCGGCTCTACCCAAGAAGATATTGAAGCATATCAAAGCTTAAATAATAAAGTATTTGATTTGATTGAGTTACATAAAGGGGATATAACATCCCTAAGGAAAATTATCTCCCAAACTCTGGCTAAAGAGAGTAAAGGAGAGATTCCGGAGAGTGCAATAAAACAACAATTAGCATCATTGCTTACACCCTGGATGATTTTTTATCTAAATTATGACCCGATTGATGCACTCAAAAAAGTAAAATGTCCGGTACTCTCTATAAACGGCAATAAAGACCTTCAGGTAAACTCTAAAACAAACCTTGACACTATTTATATGGCTCTTACAGGTGATAAAAGACCAAATAACATTATTGTTACTCATAGTAACAATAATGTTAAATCTATTGAATTTGAAGGCTTAAATCACCTTTTTCAAACTGCACCTACAGGACATCCTAAAGAGTATTCAACAATTGAAGAGACATTGAATCCTTCTGTTTTGAAGAGTATTTTGGAGTGGATTAATGAAATTATATCAAGGTAGTTGGTAATAAACAGAAAAAAAATGAGATAAGTCTCTTTTTTTTAAAAAAAGAAGATAATACTCAGAATTATATTGATTATAGGTACGGAGGGGTACTCGGAAGTGTAGCAAGATTCTTTACATCAAAATATGTACAGCAACTATTCCCCTTCTCTTTTCCAATGGAAACTCTTATTGTAAACATTTTGGGTAGCTTTTACTTGGAGTAAATATATGGCTTTATGGAGAGGGGAGAACGACTCTCAACTGAGATGAGACTCTTTCATACAGTCGATTTTACGGAGGTTTTACACCCTTTTCCACATTTGTCTATGAATACGCATCTCTTTTAAAAGATGGAAACTTTCTGCAATCTGCCCTTACGCCGGGTTAAGCCTGTTTGCAGGACTTGTAGCACTCTATATCGGGAACTTATTCACAAAGCTTTTATGATAAAATATCTTTAAGATGGAGACAGCAGACACAGTAAGGTCGCTAAACTCTTTGTAAGCTCTACAGAAAAGTACAAAAATTCGTCTCAAAAAATTCATCTCTGTATGAGGAAATCGTATATGCAGCAAAAGTGAACGGGCTCATTGCTCAACCGGGGAGAGAAGCGATAGTTAATCTGACAAAATGTCATAATTTCTTTAACTCTAATAGTGTGGTATTCATTTTGAATATAGATAAATGAAGTCCTGTTGAAATGGGATTTCAGAGGGATAATTATTGTTTAAACTTTAAAAATGGAGGTTAATATGACACTAATTAAGAGAAGCGAGAATCTTCCAATCTGGACAAATCTTTTTAACGATTTTTTAGCAAACGATTGGAATGACTGGTCATTAAGAAATTTTTCAATGACCAATACAACATTGCCATCTGTAAATATAAAAGAGACAGATGAAAGTTTTGAAGTTGAGATGGCTGCTCCCGGAATGGAGAAGGGTGACTTTAAAATAGAAGTAAACCAAGGGATACTCTCTATCTCATCGGAAAAAAATATAGAGAAAGAGAGCTCGGATGAAAACCGGTATACTAAAAAAGAGTTCAGTTATCAATCTTTTTGCCGATCATTTTCGTTGCCTACAACTGTTAACAGTGATAAAATTGCTGCGAAATATGAAAATGGGATCTTAAAAGTATACCTGCCAAAAAGAGAAGAGGCTAAGCCTAAACCAACTAGAATGATTGACATCGAATAGATTGTCAATTAATTACAGGGTATTTATTTGATTAAAAGAGAGGGAAGGTGAATTCCTCTCTTTTTGTTTTCTCATCCATCCATTGACTGTGTAGCTTTAAGAAGAACACTATAAGGGTATTCAACCATTTTGTAAGGCATACCTCCAAGCCATCGCAACTCATCCTTTCTGCTCAGTATTACAGGCATTCTCTTTTTTGAATGGATTGCAGCCACAACCTTGTTCGCTTGAGTAGTCAATATTGTAAAGCTATTATGGGAAGTATCCCCGTTATCTATTTTCCGGCTTGAGTATAATCCGGCGAATGCAAATAAACCATTGTCTTTCATAGTTATAATGTATCTATCCTTATATTCTTTCCCATTAAATATTCTCTCTTTCCACTCATAGAATCCATCTGCAATTATAAGACATCTATTATTGATAACATTTTTATACGACCATCTCTGCTCAAGAGTTTCAATTCTCGCATTTAAGGTATATCTCTGTATAGATTCATCAGATCCTGCAGGTACTAATCCCCAACTATAAAAATTGATTTCATTCGGATCTTTATCTGTAATAACAGCGCATTTAGGATGAGAAAATCCGTTTATAATCTGTGCACTTGACAGGGATTCCCCATTTTTCAACTTCACTTTAAAGCGGTTAGCTACTGCAAGAGCCTCCTTTGACTGCCTAAAATAAAAACACATATTAGTTGTATTTAGCCTAAACCTATCTATTCTCTATTAAGACTCTCTTACTCTTACTATTGAAGCCCTCTCTAAAAGGTTCCGTTTTTAGCGAGAACAGCATATGGTATAGTCCAGGAGAGATATCTGACGGAATTGAGAATTTAATTGTGCATACGATTGTCTGCCTGCTCTTAATTTCAGAAACTTCATTCACGAAATAGGCCTGAGAGGAGTATTTTCTCCCTTTCTCTATCAAAATCAGATGAAGAGAGACGGGAAAATTTTTGTCACTAAAAGAGACATCTCTATCGTTATTATTAATCATAGAAACTTCCCAAACATACTCTTTTGATGGAGATAATATTGAGTCTTTTGGTATATTAAAAATTATATCAATGTCTGACGTCAATACAAGGTAGTTGCTGAATCTAAGCCATATAGTGTCATTATCGAGAATCGGGAAGCCTTGTGACAATGAATCAGATCTCTCTGTAACTATAGCAATATCCCTATCAAAAAAATTATTTTTATAACCGTTTAAATCGTACTGATTTTGTCTGTAAAAGAGAGAGTTTACTGTGAATGCATCAGATTTTGCATAGAATTTATACACAGATGGTCTCTGGTAGCCGTCGCTGAATATAACCGCCCTCTCTCCAAGAATCTTCTTAAGCTCCATTGCCCACCTCTGTTGGTTATAAAACTCTAGCTTAATCGGAAGAGAGTCTTGGGTAAGAATTACTCTGAATATTAGCAGTAAAATTATTGACGGATATACAAATCTTCTTAAATACTTTTTAATCTTATCACTCTTTCTGGAGAACTCATAAATAAGGATAATCATAGGAATGGATGCAGCAATAGTCCACTGAGGTTCAACGTGCCCCCTTAAGGTTGTTCCCCAGAAGAAGAGAATCATTCCTACTATTATAAAATAGAGTCCTCTTTTAAAATCACCTTCAGGCTTGAACTTCAGTATTATATATGATATTACTCCTAGGATGAATGGGTTAAAATTCGCCATTTGGTTAGGGAGATACTCTAAAAAATACCCGATTTTAAATGGTTTGGATCTGCCGGTTGTATGGTATCTAAGTGAAGGAAAGTCGTTCTCCAACTGCCACATAATGTGTGGAGTTAACAGAAGCAGTGCTGCAATCCCGCTTAGCCAAAAACGGTAGTTAAGCAGAAGTTTCGGATTTGAGATGAGTACGAGTAAAATAACCAGACCACCCTGATACTTACTATATATTAGAGCTGCCATTGATATTGTAAGTAGCAAGCAATTTGCAAAACCGTCGTTTTTGAGGAATCTCTTGTAGGATAAAAGAAAGAGGGCAGTAAAGAGCAGAAGAGGAGAGTCTGGAGTTGTAATGAATCCATAAACCACAAACATCACAATTGCAGCTGATATTCCGAAAAACGAGAGTACATCTTTTTTTGAGCCATCTTTATCTTCAATTATCTTCCATATCAAAATAAGAGTAACAATCTGGAGTAATAGGGTAATAAATCTAATACTCAGCTCATTGTTAAATAGAAGAGAGCTTATTTTGATAATCAAAGCAACAAGAGGAGGGTGATCAAAATAACCCCAAGAGAGATTCTCTGAATAGAAATGATAGTACGCTTCGTCCCTTATCACATCCGTGGTAACTGATTGTATAAGATTAATAAGAAACCAAATTATTAGCATTGATATAAATAAGGTCTTTACACCTTTTTTTCCGTCAGGAAGTTTTAGATGGTTCTGTAAGAAATTCATTCCCCTAGAGTCAAGTTTTGAATAACAAAAATAGTATTTTAATACTAAATAAAAAAAGGGAGTCTGTCTCCAGAACTCCCCTTCATTTGATTGTTTAACAGTTATTAAGCACTTCTGCGTCTTCCCTTCTGCCAGAACTCTCCTTTGGTTCTCTTTCCTTTATATCTGTTAGATGAACTCTTCTCCTGAGTTCCTGTCACAGTTTGCTGGCCTGAGCCACCTCTCTCTTTTCCCTTAGCAACACTCTTTTTGAGCCTCTCAATCTTCTCAACACATACTGCACACTCAAACTCGTGTCCAACTACAACGTTGATATCCTTACCAATAAGCTTTTGAATACTCTTTAGCATACCAAGTTCGCCTGAGTCACAAAACGAGAGAGCAACTCCGCTATATCCGGCTCTACCTGTTCTGCCAATTCTGTGAACATATGTTTCTGCTGCTTCAGGAAGGTCATAATTGATTACGTGTGATATCTGGTTGATATCTATTCCTCTGGCTGCAATATCTGTAGCAACTAAAACACGGGTTCTTTTTCTCTTAAAATCTAAAAGGCTTTTCTGTCTTGCATTTTGAGATTTGTTCCCGTGAATAGCATCACAATTTATACCCGCCCTTGTGAGACTTTTGGATAATTTATCTGCTCCGTGCTTAGTCCTTGAAAAGATGAGTGCAGATTCTACATCATCATCATTTAAAAGATCAATCAATAGAGGTGTCTTATCTCCTCTGTCCGCAAAATAAAGGTATTGATCAATAAGATCTACCGTTGCCTCAACAGGAGTTACTTCAACCTTAACAGGATTGTTTAGAAGAGATTCAGCCAGACTGGAGATCTCGGAAGGCATTGTTGCAGAGAACAATAGTGTCTGTCTACTCTCTGGAATTAGGTCTATAACCCTTTTTATATCTGTAATAAAACCCATATCAAGCATTCTGTCTGCTTCATCAAGCACAAAGAACTCAATATGTCTTAAGTTAACGTGACCTTGATTTACAAGATCCAACAATCTTCCCGGTGTAGCGATCAAAATATCAACTCCGTTTCTTATTGCGTCCGTTTGTGAGCGCTGTCTTACGCCACCATAGATAACGGTGTGCTTAAGAGATGTGAATTTTCCGTAGCTGGAAAAACTATCCCCGATTTGGGCTGCAAGCTCTCTTGTTGGTGTTAAAACCAGTGCTTTTATGTTTTTCCTCTGCTTTTTACTGTTTCTTCCTGTATTCACATCTGCAACATCTCTGTTTTCGTGCAGCTTCTGAATAATCGGGATAGAAAATGCGGCAGTCTTGCCTGTTCCTGTTTGAGCACATCCTAAAATGTCGCGCCCTTTTAGCAGGATTGGTATTGCCTGTTCCTGGATCGGGGTGGGGATAGTATATCCCTCATTTATCAAGGCCTTTAGGATAGGCTCGATAATTTGTAATTCGTTAAATGTCATTAAATAAATTTACGATGATTGATGCGTTGTTAAATTGTCTTTCACAAAACGATGTGATTTAAACAACGGCTTTGTAGAAATATCCCGCGAAGTTAAGTCAATTAATTGATATTCGCACTAATTAATGAATAAAGGTTTTGGAAAGCTCTCTCTATATAAATCTCTAATAGCTTATAGTCAATAATATAACCCTCATTATGTAGTGATGTAATAAACTCTTTATGCACTCTTCCCTGCCTGTAATCCGGCTCTTTTGAAGGGTGTTTCAGATATTTGGATATAAGGGAGATATCCTCACTAATGTTTAAAACCGCGTGATAGAAGAGATAATTGTTTTTAAGGTACATAGATGAGCCCAATATCTTTTTATCGTTTATTGTCAAATCCGATATCCCTTTTGATGATAGATTTTTAATACCGGCAGTAGAGAGGGAGTCTATCAAACTTGTGTTTACCATCTTAAAAAGAGTTGCCGGACTAATCTCTTTTTTTAGTAAGAATTTTGATGAAAATACCATCATAGAGGGAGAAAGAACAACACTCTCTCCCCCTGACGGCCTCTTTAAAATCCTAACTCCATCTCTTTCGGCTAAATCAACATAAACGGCTTTATCTGCACTGTTGGATCTACCTAAAACTATGTATATAGCATCCGGTTGCCAAGTCTGAAAAGCAAAATCCAAACTGGAATTCATTACCAGAATGTCGGGAAGGTCATATTCAACTTGAGATGAACTAAGATGAGACATTCAAAAAATTATATATGAATTGCCATATCTACAGCTTCAAATCCAGCCTCCATAAACACTTCTGAAACAGTAGGGTGGGTGTGTACTGTTTGTGCTATGTCGTATACAGTAGACTCAAGTTGCATATATGCACTCGCTTCATTTATCATATCTGTTGCATTAGGTGCAATAATCTGGACGCCTAATACCTCACCATATTTTGTTTCGGAGAGAATTCTCACAAAACCCTCTGCAGAACCCTCTGTTTGCGCCTTCCCATTTGCCGAGAGAGGAAATTCACTAGATTTATAGTCGTATCCGGCATCTTTTATCTGTTGTTCTGTAAGGCCTATTTGAGCTGCCTCCGGAACTGTATACATATTCATAGGTAGTTTTTGAATATCGAGTTTTTTATCTATCCCCTTTATTCTATTAACCACATTAAGACCCTGTGCAGATCCGACGTGAGCATACATACTTATTCCATTAACATCCCCCACAGCAAAAATGCCCTTAACTGAGGTTTCAAAATTATCATCTACAGATATATATCCATTTTCTGTCTTAATTTCAATATCTGAAGCGATAATATTCCCCTTTCTGTCACGGGCGTTGACAATAAGATCACAGCCAATCGCTTCACCTTCTATATTCAACCTTCCATCTGACCACAAATCATCTGTTGAGGCGATCTCTCTACCAAAGACAAATTTTATCCTCTCTTTTTTTAGCTTATTTAGAATAAAATTGCTTATATATGGGTCGGCTTTAGGCATAACTCCATCGCTGTCAGAGACAACTGTTACACTCCTCTCCATCATATTGAAGATTTGAGCAATCTCTACTGCTATTGATGATTTGCCAACGATTACTATGTTTGCAGGAATCTCTCTCTCGGTAAAAAGGGTGCTAGGTTCAACAATAAGCGATGGCTGGCCCGAATCAATTTTTGGAGATGAAGAGCCGGTAGCAATGATTATATTTTTACCCTCTATAAGCCTGTTATCTGCAAGCACAGAGTTTGCAGAGACAATTTTTGCCTGAGCCGAAATAATCTCCACACCATTCTTCTTCAAAAGAAATTCAACTCCTGTTGTGAGTTTCTTAATAATTCCGTCAGATCTTTTAACAGCTTTGTTCCAGTTAAATGAGATTGCTTTTTTATCTATGCCGTCAATTCCGAAACGTGAAGCATCCTTGGAGATTCTCTGGTAGAGCTTCACACTCTCCATAATTGATTTTGAGGGAATACATCCCCAATTGAGACACATACCTCCGATATGATCTCTCTCTATTATTGCAGTCTTTAGACCAACCTGACCGGCTCTTATCGCAGCTACGTATCCCGCCGGACCGGACCCTATTATTATTAAATCATACATAATTTATATCCTTATATCATTAGTCCATAAGTAATGAAATAGGATCTGACAGATAACCCATTATTGCATTAATAAACCTGGCGGTCTCGCCTCCGTCTGCAATTCTGTGATCTACACTCAATGATAAGGGTAGAACTAACCCCACAACAATAGAGTCATCTTTAACTACAGGCCTTTTATTAATTCTTCCAACTCCAAGAATCCCAGCCTGAGGGTAGTTAATAACAGGCACGGCAAAGAGGCCTCCAATACTTCCATAGCTGGTTATAGTGAATGTCCCGTCTTTCATATCCTCAAGTGTTAGCTTGCCATCTCTTGCTTTATCTGACAGCACTATAATCTCTTTGGCTATCTCCTTAACTGATAGTTTATCTGCATCCCGAATTACCGGGACGACCAGACCCTTCTCTGTATCTGCTGCAATACCAATATTGTAATACCTCTTATATATTATAGTACCCCCTTCGGTATCCATTTCGGAGTTAAGTGCTTTGAATTTTTTAAGAGCCATTGCTGTTGCCTTAACAATAAAAGCAAGATAGGTTAGTTTTACCCCCTCTTTTTGCATAATATCTTTGTACTTACCTCTGATCCTCTCCAATTCAGATATTTCAACCTCTTCAAATACAGTCATATGAGCAGCATTATGTTTGCTTTGCAACATATTCCTTGCAATAGTTTTTCGTATTTGCGAAAGTGGTTCAATCTCTACTCTTCTCTGTTGAGCGCTCTGTTTTGAAAACTCTTCAATACCGGAGGAGTTAGGTTTTGCTTTCGAACTCTCCTTTGTAAAGTTAAGTATATCCTCTTTGGTAACTCTGCCTCCCGGGCCGGTACCGTTTACACTGTTTATATCAATAACCATCTCTTTGGCAACTGCACGCGCAACAGGCGTAGCAAGCACCTTTCTCTCTTTGTTGGAAACTGCTTTTTCTGAAGTAACTCCCTCCCTGCTTGCAGATAGTACCATACTGTTACCGGCTATTTCAAGAGTTCCTACCACCCCTGCACCCTCCTCCTGAACAGCTTCAACAAAGCTCTTTTCTGCTTCGGATTTCCTTGCCTCCTCTACAGCAGCATCTCCTTCAACTCCAGCTATATCAATCTCTACCAATGCAGATCCTACGTGTATTATCTCTCCAACTTTACCGAATTTTGCAGCAATAATCCCATCTCTGGGAGAAGGTATTGCAGTTACAACCTTGTCGGTCTCCATTGTAACAAGACTATCTCCCATCTTTACAGATTGTCCCTTCTCAACGTGCCACTCTACAATAGTTCCCTCTTCAAGACCCTCTCCAATATCCGGAAATTTAAATATATATCTCATAATTTTAATATTTTACAATTCTCTCTATTTCATAAAAGATCTTATA
>CAYGOE010000068.1:0-9225 GCA_964351405.1 uncultured Muribaculaceae bacterium
AAGGCCTTGATGGAGTTGAAGAGCTCCTCTACGTTTTCTGCACGGGACTGCCCCTCGAGGGAGGTGTCGCTTTTTAGGATGGTGGCGTAACCGCTTCGGATAAAGATCTCCATAGCTATATCGTAGGCATTTATTGCGGCAACTCTGGAGCGGATGTCCGAGATGATGCCGCAGAACTCCATAAAACGGTTATAGGTAGCGCTTTTGATCCCGAAACTCTGCACATCTCCGGTAAATAGAGCCTCCCACATTGAGACCCCTCCGGCTGCAGCGGCAGCAGAGAGGTAACCCATAGTTGTGTCGCCGATACCTTTTCCGGAGACCTTTATTGCGCGACGAAACGCTTCGTCATCTTTGGTATTGACCAAAAGACGCAGGTAAGCCATCATATCCTTAACCTCTGCACGGTCGTAGAAAGAGTGCCCCCCATAAATTTTGTAGGGCAAAGATCTTTTGCGCAGAGCCTCCTCCACGGCGCGCGACTGAGCGTTGGTCCTGTATAGGACGGCAAATTCGCTGTATGCAGATTTCTCCTTATATATTTTAGAGACAATTGAGGAGGCCAGCAGGAAAGACTCCTCCTGGTCTGTATAGGCCTTTACAACCTCAATATTCTCCCCTATCGAAGCAGCCGAGAAACACTCCTTCTTTAACTGAAGAGAGTTTCGGGAAATAAGCGAATTTGCCGCATTTACAATTGTCTGGGTAGAACGGTAGTTCTGCTCCAGACGGAACTCCTTAGCCTCCGGATAATCCTTCTTAAAATTTAGAATGTTCTCAATCCGCGCGCCGCGAAACGCATAGATGCTCTGGGAGTCATCTCCCACCACACATAAATTCCGGTGCATCTCAGATAACTTCTTTACAATAAGCCACTGAGCAAAATTTGTATCCTGATACTCATCTACAAGAATGAAAGAGAACCTGTTGCGCAACTTATCTAAAACCTCCGGGAAGTCACGAATCAAAATATTGGTATAGAGTAATATATCATCAAAATCCATTGCCCCGCTCTGCCTACATCTCTTCTCATAAAGAGCATAGATCTCACCTATTCTCGGTTTTCTTGCAGCTGCATCGTTCTGCTGTAAGGTTGCGTTTGAGAGGTAGGAAGCAGATGTAATAAGATTATTTTTTGCCATCGAGATTCTTGAGAGAATTTCGTTTGGCTTGTATATCTTCTCGTCAAGAGAGAGCTCCTTCACACAATTCCTTATTGCACTCCTTGAATCCGATGTATCGTAGATTGTAAAAGAGGTTGGGAAACCTATCAACCCCGCATCTTCACGCAAAAAACGGACAAAAACCGAGTGAAACGTGCCCATCCACAAATACCTCGCCCTGTCATACCCAACAAGAGCGGAGATCCTCTCCTTCATCTCCTTGGATGCTTTATTGGTAAAGGTTAAAGCAAGTATTGAGCCCGCTTTGTGCCCATTACTTAAAACATTGGCTATTCTGCAAGTAAGAACCCTGGTCTTCCCCGAACCCGCCCCCGCAATTATGAGTGAGGGGCCTGCAAACTCTTCAACTGCTTGTTTTTGAGCAGGATTAAGCCCCTCAATTATACTAGAAAATTCTCTGTTCATTGGGTACAAATTTATAAATAATGTGTATCTTTGCGGCAAAAATTTTATCAAAAAGCTACATTTATATATCAATTTGCGATAATTATTTATAAATAATGTCAGACCATATTAGATTACGAAAAGGTTTAAACATTCCACTAAAAGGGGATGCAAAAAACCAAATTACCAAAACAGTATCTGTGGATATTGCAGCGGTTAAGCCAACCGACTATAAAGCACTCAATGGCAAGCTTTTGGTCAAAGAAGGTGACGAGGTTAAGGCTGGGACACCGGTTTTGGTAGACAAAAAAAGAGAATCAATCAAAATATGCTCACCCATTAGCGGTAAGGTCTCCCAAATAGTACGCGGAGATAAGAGAAAATTGCTGGAGATACTTATAGAAGCAGATCATAAAAATGAGTATGAGAGTTTTACCACTCCAAACCCAAAATCTGCAACAAAGAAAGAAATCATAAACGCGCTCCTAAGCAGCGGCCTGTGGGCAACCTTCAAACAGCGACCATACGGAACCATTCCTGACCCGGAAATTGAGCCAAAAGCCATCTTCATCTCTGGTTTCGACTCTTCTCCACTGGCGCCCGACCTCGATTTCGCATTAAAGGCAGAGATTGAAAACATTCAGACAGGAATTGATGTTCTCTCAAAATTAAGCACAGGCGGTGTTCACCTGGCTCTACACGCCTCCAACTACGCCAGCAGCCCTTTCCACAGAATGGAAAAAGTTGTAATCCACACATTCGACGGAGTACACCCAGCCGGAAATGTAGGAGTCCAAATCCATCACATAAGCCCAATGAACAAAGGTGAAATAGCCTGGACTATAGACCTGTACAGTGTAGCAGCCATCGGGCGCCTCTTCAAAAAAGGGATCTACGACCTGCGCAAAATCATTGCTATTACAGGCCCAAGAGCAAAGCATACAAGCTACATAGAGACAATACCGGGAATGTGCCTGAGCGAAATAAAAGAGTATGCAGATATCAAAGGAGACGAAAAGTCAAAAAAGGCTCCGCTTCCAATTAGATATATCAGCGGAAACGCTTTAACCGGAGACAATGTTGGCAAAGATGGATACCTGGGATTCTTCCACAATCAGATAACCCTCATTAGCGAAGGTAACTATTACGAGATGCTGGGATGGGTTAAACCATTCCGAATGAAAAAATTCAGCATATCTCACTCATATTTTTCGTGGCTCTTCCCAAAGAAGAGATACTCTTTGGATACCAACCTTAACGGAGGAGAGAGGGCGCTTGTGGTAACAGGGTTGTACGAGAAGGTTGTACCGATGGACATCTACCCGATGTATCTGATAAAAGCCATTATGGCAGAAGATATAGACAAGATGGAGCAGCTGGGTATTTACGAAGTTATTGAAGAGGACCTGGCGCTTTGCGAATTTGTATGTCCTTCAAAAACCGAGATACAAGAGATCATTTCACAAGGTATAGACCTTATGATTAAAGAAATGTCATAATTACGAGATAGAGATGAAAGCAATACGAAAATTAGTAGACAATATAAAACCCACATTCAGTAAGGGTGGCAAGCTAAGCTTTTTACACTCCACGTTTGACGCATTCGAAACCTTTCTGTTTGTCCCCAATACTGTAACAAAAAAAGGGACACATATAAGAGACAGCATAGAGCTTAAAAGAACTATGACAATGGTTATCATTGCCCTGCTTCCGGCTCTTCTTTTTGGGATGTGGAACGTTGGATACCAGCACAGCCTGGCCACGGGAACTAATATGGATTTTTGGCAGATAATCCTTTACGGATTTATCAAAGTCTTCCCAATGGTTGTAGTCTCCTACGTAGTGGGGCTGGGAATCGAATTTGTATCTGCACAGATTAGAGGACACGAAGTTAACGAAGGGTATCTGGTAACAGGGATGCTCATCCCACTTATAATGCCTGTAGATCTCCCTCTTTGGATGCTCGCCCTTTCTGTAGTGTTTGCCGTAATAGTTGGCAAAGAGGTTTTCGGAGGTACAGGGATGAACATCTGGAACCCCGCACTTATAGCGAGGGCATTTGCCTTCTTTGCATATCCCTCACATATGTCAGGAGATAAAGTTTGGGTAGCAGGGCTTTCCAAAGGCGAAGGCATCGTAGATGGCTTCTCCGGAGCAACCCCACTCGCAAATGCGCAGGCAGGGCTGGATCTCCCCTCATTCCAGGATATGTTTCTGGGAACCATCCCCGGTTCAGTTGGAGAGACATCTTCATTGGCAATATTGATAGGGGCAGCACTCCTTATCTTTACAGGAATAGCCAGCTGGAAAATAATACTCTCAGTTTTTGCGGGAGGGCTTCTTACCGGCCTCTTTCTAAACCTGGTTGCACCATCTCCCGAATCTTACCTCGCGATTCCTGCTTATTACCACCTGGTTATGGGAGGATTCGCATTTGGTGCGGTATTTATGGCAACAGATCCTGTAACCGGCTCTCAGACAGAAAAAGGGAAATGGTTTTACGGATTTCTGATAGGCTTCTTTGCTGTTATCATCCGAGTATTCAACCCGGGATACCCGGAGGGGATGATGCTGGCAATATTGCTACTAAACACATTTGCACCACTTATTGACTATGTTGTAGTGCAGGCCAGCATCAAAAAGAGATTAAACAGAGCTGTCATTAAATAAGGGGGAGAAAACGATGGATACAAATAAAAATTTATACACAATACTATATGCAACCGGAATGGTTGTGGTTGTAGCTGTAGTCCTCGCATTCGCATCATCACTCCTAAAGGAGAGGCAGCAAAGGAATATTGAGATAGAGCGAAAGCAGATGATTCTCCACTCCGTTCATCTGGCTGCAGATGCCAATACGGTAGAGGATAAAGACAGTTATGTAGAGCAGGAGTACGCAAAATTTATCACCGACTCCTCTATAACCGAAGGTGAGAAACAACTCACTCTCTATATCTGCAAAATTGAGAGCGGAGAGAGGTTCTATATTATACCTCTTCACGGAGTTGGTCTCTGGGGTCCTGTTTGGGGTTATATATCACTTAAAAACGACTTCAACTCAGTTTATGGTGCAACCTTTGACCACAAAAGCGAGACACCCGGACTTGGTGCAGAGATATCCACAAACGAATTCTCAAATCAATTTGAAAACAAGAGAATCTTTGACCATAAGGGAGATTATGTCTCTGTAAAGGTTGTGAAAGGTGGGGCAAAAGAGGGCGATAACCATCAGGTAGATGCAATCTCAGGAGGAACCATCACATCTAAAGCAGTTGAAGATATGCTGTTCAAAAACATACGAGAGTATATGAACTTCTTCTCAGAAAATCTTAAAGCGGCTCAACAGAGAGCACAGGAGAAGGCCCGTGCAGATGAGCAGGAGCAGCAAATAATTAATAACCGAGAAAACTTAGTAAGATGAGTAATAAAAAGATATTTATAGAGCCGCTTTTCAAGAACAATCCCATAACCGTACTGGTGCTGGGAATCTGTTCTGCTCTGGCAGTAACAGTAAAACTGGAGCCGGCACTTGTGATGGCACTCTCAGTTACTGTTGTTACCGGATTTTCCGGTATGATTATTTCATTAATCCGCAATACAATCCCTAACCGTATAAGAATTATAGTTCAACTGGTAGTGGTTGCAATGCTGGTGATTCTTGTAGACCAGTTACTCAAAGCCTATGCATACGACGTTAGCAAACAGCTCTCTGTATTTGTTGGGCTGATAATAACCAACTGCATTATAATGGGACGTATAGAGGCTTTTGCACTTGCAAACAAACCAGTTCCATCTCTTATAGATGGGTTAGCTAACGGTCTTGGCTACGGAATAATACTTGTAGTTATCGCCTTCTTCCGCGAACTTCTGGGCTCAGGAACTCTGCTGGGGTATCAGATTATACCAAGCGCAATCTACATTAAAAATGGAGGATTCTACGAAAACAACGGTCTTTTAATACTCCCTCCGGCAGCCCTGATTTTGGTTGGTCTATTTATTTGGGTTCAGAGAAGTATCTCCAAAGAGTTAATTGAAAAAAAATAACACATATCCACTATGCAAGAGTTAATTAATATTTTCATAAAGTCAATTTTTATAGACAATATGGTATTTGCATACTTCCTTGGAATGTGTTCATACCTGGCAGTATCTAAGAATGTAAAGACAGCGGTTGGTCTTGGACTGGCTGTAATCTTTGTTTTGGGAGTAACGCTTCCTGTAAACTATCTGCTTTTCAAATATGTACTCTCCCCAGGGGCACTTGCCTGGCTAAACCCCTCATATGCAAATATAGACCTCAACTTTCTAAGTTTTATCGTCTTTATTGCTGTAATCGCATCTATAGTTCAGCTGGTAGAGATGGTTGTGGAGAAGTTCTCTCCTGGGCTATACTCTTCACTCGGAATCTTCCTTCCTTTGATAGCCGTTAACTGCGCAATCCTTGGAGGGTCGCTTTTTATGCAAGAGAGAGCATACGAGACACTTGCTCAGGCAACAGTCTTTGCTCTGGGTTCTGGCTTCGGATGGTTTCTGGCGATAGTTGCTCTGGCGGCAATCCGTGAAAAGCTCTCCTACTCTAACGTTCCTGCTCCGCTTCGCGGGCTGGGCATTACATTTATTGTTGTAGGGCTTATGGGCATTGCCTTTATGAGCTTTATGGGTATAAAACTATAGACATTTATGGAACTGACACTTATTACAATACTATCTATAATAGCTTTTCTGGCAGTTACCCTGCTGTTGGTTGCTATACTATTATATGCTAAGGCAAAGCTCACTCCGTCGGGTAAAGTTCTACTTACAATCAACGGAGAGAGAGATATAGAGGTCTCTCCGGGAGAGAGCCTGCTATCTACACTCTCCAACAATAAAATCTTTTTGCCATCTGCCTGTGGAGGCGGCGGAACCTGCGGAATGTGCAAATGTCGTATCACTAAGGGTGGAGGTGAGATTCTACCAACTGAAGTGGGCTTCTTCACCCGTAAAGAGCAGCATAACCAATGGAGGCTTGGATGCCAGGTCAAAGTTAAAGAAGATCTTGAAATTGAGGTTCCGGAAGAGGTTCTGGGAATTAAGAAGTGGGAGTGCGAGGTTGTGAGCAACAATAATGTGGCTACATTCATCAAGGAGTTTGTTGTAAAACTTCCTGAGGGTGAGCTGCTTCACTTCAAATCCGGAGGATATATCCAGATAGATATCCCTAAATGCGAGGTAGATTTCTCGACAGATGTCCTGGTAGAGGAGAGGTTCCGCGACGAGTGGGACAGTCTCAATATCTGGAGTCTAAAGATGAAGAACAGCGAAGAGACCTTCCGTGCCTACTCAATGGCCAACCACCCTGCAGAGGGCAACATAATAATGCTAAATATCCGAATTGCCACCCCTCCTTGGGACAGGGCTAAAGGGACATTTATGCCTGTTAACCCGGGAGTATGCTCATCCTACATCTTCTCCCGCAAACCGGGCGATAAGGTGACAATCTCCGGCCCGTATGGCGAGTTCTTCATAAAAGATACACAAAACGAAATAGTATTCATTGGTGGTGGTGCAGGAATGGCACCAATGCGTTCACACATCTTCCACCTCTTCCACACCGAGAGAACCACCCGTAAAGTGAGTTTCTGGTATGGGGCTCGCTCGCTTCGCGAAGTATTCTACGAAGATGAGTTCCGCGCCATCGAGAAAGAGTTTCCAAACTTCACCTTCAATCTTGCCCTGAGCGAGCCGAAACCGGAAGACAACTGGACCGGCTACACCGGATTTATCCACAAAGTCCTCTACGACAACTACCTGAGCAAGCACGAAGAGCCGGAAGAGATAGAATACTACCTATGCGGCCCACCAATGATGAACAGCGCAGTAAACACAATGCTGGACAACCTTGGTGTACCAATCGAGAACATCGCATTTGACGATTTTGGCGGGTAACCTTGCCAAGCATCGTGGGGCATAGTTGATAATCAAGCATCTAGGGGAGTATTTTGGCGGGTAACCTTGCCAAGCATCGTGGGACATAGCTGATAATCAAGTATCTTGGAGTGTCTATCTTGTTTGTGCAATGATCACTACAGGATTACTGTAGTCATCAATTTTTGAAGCCACCTCTTTAATAGAACTGACAAATTCACCATTATCACGGGCAAAATTAATGATTTCAACAGCGCTTTTATGTGATATAAGCTCCTGATTTGAATTAGAAAACTTAGGCCAGAATGGTGGTCCTTGCTTTAAATCTTCACTTAGCCCAGGCACCCCTTTTACAGGCTGAGCCAGAATGAAAAATTTACCGTCAGTTTTTCGGAATATTCCGTATGCATCTGTCCGTACAGATTCATTTACAGTGCCATCGGGCAAATTAAATGTGCGAACAATGGGCTCTTTTGTTTGCCCTCTTAACATCATAGTTAAGAATAGATTACCATCTGTCTCTGTTAGATATGGGCTGATAGAGATAAAAGATCCATTTTTTGACATAAAATCTTCAAATGTGACTCTGTCCGGCTCCCTATACTTACCCTGCTTAAAGAGATATGCAACACTCTTCTCCAGTTTACTATTGAGTGAAAAAATGGTATCTCCCTTCACCGAAAAATAACGAATCTCATTATTATACTTTACTATTACCGGGTGATTTATTCTCAGTGGAATTTCTGAGTTATCTGAGACTGAAGAGATAAAGTCAATTGACCTGAATGTAACTGAGTCTCTGGTAATTGAAGAGCTATCATAGATAATTATCTCAGTAGAAACATTATCTGTTAGAACAAAATGAGAAGCTGCAAAAATGGTATCTCCAAAATTTTCAAAACCGGTAAAATTCACCCCCTTTTTAGTAGCTTCAATAGACTGAACGAAATTGTGAAGTGAGTCGTAAATATTTACTCTTCCCGAAAAATCTAAAACTAATATATTGCCTGTCACATCATCAACTTTAAAACTTCGTAGAACCACATATTCTCCGGGACCTCTCCCCTTTCTGTTCAAAGTTCTTAAATGCTTCCCTTCTCTGTCAAAAACAAAGAGCTTATCGCTATTATCCGAAACATATATTTTATTGTTTTCACATACAATTTTCGAAATGTTACCGATGAGGATGCTATCACTTGTCTCAAGCGGTATGTACTCTATACTATTTGCAACTTCGCTCAACTTTACTACTTGAATAGTATTGATACTGTTTTCAATGTCAATAACTTTAAGAGCGGCGGCGTTATTATTAGGGCTTGTATTACAAGCGATTACCACCACAGACATAGCAGTTACAAAAATCAATAGTTTTCTTTTCATCCGATATACTATTTTTATTTTTTAATTATAATTATTTCATTTTCACCAGAACTACTACCGGATTGTCAAATTCGTTAAGGTTATTGGCAATGGATTTCAATTTTGGAGATACCGGGTTTGATTGTGCAAAGCTCTTTAGCTTATCCGGATAAATAATTGAAATTGCATACATTTCAGAAGATAAATAGCTCGGGAAAAAGGGAGGTCCCGACTCAAAATCCTCTTTAAAACCAGGCGTAGCCGGCATTGGTGTGTTCATAAGGGTAAGCTCTCCACTGTTTTTATCGTAGAGTGCAAAGCATTTGGTATTTTTGGATGTGACCTTTCCATTTTGGGTTGGTATCTCAAATGGATCGTGAGCAAAACTCCT
>CAYGOE010000069.1:0-9028 GCA_964351405.1 uncultured Muribaculaceae bacterium
GGGTCGTTGTACATCTTCATCTGCTTATAGAATTTCATATATTTTCTCCCACTCTCTATATCGTTAAGCAGATTATCTATTGCCGTGGAGAGATCTTCTCTTTGGGTTAGCAGAGTATCTAGTTTTGTTTTGCAACCGGTGCGATGGCTCTCGGTGGCATCTGAGCGGAGCGCCTCTGCACGCATATGGTAAATCTTGAGAGCAAGAATTGAGAGTCTGTCTATTGCCCAGGCAGGGGTCTCGGTGTTGATGGTGGCACCGGATGCAACTTTTACAGATGAGAACCTCTCCATAAAGTAGCTGTCTATCATCTCCACCATATCTGTACGCTCCTGATTTGAACTGTCGATTCTTCTTTTGATTGCAAGTGCAGCTACAGGGTCTATCCTCGGCTCACGGATAATATCTTCAAGGTGCCACTGCACTGCGTCAATCCAGTTTTTTGAATAGAGGTACCAATCTACTGTTCCCTGTGGATAGGGATTAGAGATTGGTGAATCTACATTATCGGTTTTGTGGTATTCATTGACGCATCTGTCAAAAATGGTATTGCAATTGCTGCTGAAAGACATATATTAAATTAAAATTGGTTGTTGATAATCAAACTAAAAATTACTTCTCTCTGTTAATGATAGAGTCTGCAAACTCAAGTAGACGATCTCTCTGCTCGGCGTTGAGAGAGGAGTTGCTCAAAGCCTCAATAGCTTTGTTGTGATAAAACTCCATCGCCTGCTCTGCCGCCTCTTTAATTCCCAGCTCATTGTAGATTGATAGTACCCTATCTATCTTCTCGTTATCTGTAATAGTTTTATTCTTGAGCAGGTCCTGAAGCTCTTTCCTTTTGTTAAGGTCGCCTCTTTTGAGTGACTCTGCTAAAAGCCAGCTCTTTTTGCCGCAAAGTATATCTCCGCCAATTTTTTTACCGAAGAGAGCACTATCGCCAAAGCTGTCAAAATAGTCGTCCTTGATTTGGAATGCAAGCCCAAGCTGGTAACCATAGTTGTAAACTGCGTCAGAGACACTTTGAGGCGCCCCGGCAATTATTGCCCCTATCTTTGCCGATGCAGCAATGAGCACTGCTGTTTTTAGCCCAATCATTGTTATATAATCTTCCATTGTTATAAATGAACGATTCTCAAAATTCATATCATACTGCTGCCCTTCGCAAACCTGTGCTGCAGTGAGGGAGAAGAGATCCAGCACAATTTTTAGTTTTGGGGCCGGAGCATCGGAGATATATTGATAGGACTTAATGCACATAACATCCCCTGAGAGGATGGCTATGTTGTCGTTCCACTTTTTGTGCACTGTGGCTCTGTTGCGTCTAAGGTCTGCCTTATCCATAATATCGTCGTGGATAAGAGTGAAGCCGTGAAAAATTTCGAGACCCATTGCGGGGTGGATTATAGATCTGTCAATTTTATTACTGAAGAGGTTGTATGTAAGAATTGCAATTTTTGGCCGTAATCTCTTCCCGCCTATTGATATAAGGTACTTTATGGGATCATAAAGCTCATCGGGTTCTCCCTTGAGTTCCAGGGATAAGATACCTTTTTCAACTATAGAATCTATCTCACTAATGGTAACCATATGAAAGATTTATTTTAGGCAAAGCTAACCCTTTTTCAACAATTTCGTATATTCGCGGCCGTGGAAATTAAAAAAACAGGTCAGGCAACAGTGGTTAAACACACCGGCAGTCACTATTTGGTGAGCAACCTCCCCGAATGGAGTGTAATCACCTGTGTGTTAAGAGGTAAGCTCCGTCTTAAAGAGGGTGTAACAACCAATCCTGTGGCTGTAGGAGACCACGTACTCTACGAAACTGAGGGAGATGGCAGGGGGGTAATAACTGAGATCTTACCCAGAAAGAACTATATTATTCGCAAATCTACAAACCTATCCCGCCAGGCACACATAATTGCCTCAAATCTGGATCAGGTTTTTCTTATTGTAACTCTAAATTTCCCTCAGACAAAGTTTGAGTTCATAGATCGTTTCCTTGTTACCTGCGAGGCATACAAGGTTCCGGTGAAAATTATAATCAATAAGATTGACATCTTAACCCCGGAATATGGCAACTCTCTTGAGATCTTCCGTCATATTTACAACGAGAGTGCAGGTTACCAGATAATTGAGACGTCGGGGCTAAAGGGTATCAATATTGAGAGTGTAAGGGGTGAGTGCCGTGGAAAACTCTCCCTCTTCTCCGGAATTTCGGGAGTTGGGAAATCCTCTTTGATAAACTCTCTCGACCCAATGCTTGCACTAAAGACCGGAGAGATCTCCGACTACCATAAACAGGGAAAGCACACTACAACTTTTTATGAGATTCACCCTCTCAGAGGGGGTGGGTTTATCATTGATACCCCGGGAATAAAGGGTTTCGGCTTGATTGAGATGGCAAAAGAGGAGCTGAGCCACTACTTTCCGGAGATGTTCCGGCTGCTGGATTACTGTCGTTTTGCCCCTTGTACTCATACTCACGAGCCAGGTTGTGCTGTAAAAGCTTCTGTTGAGGATGGTTCAATAACCGAAGAGAGATATGTTTCATACCTGAGTATGCTGGAGGGGGAGGATAAATACCGATGAACAGACGAATTTTAAAGCTGGCCGGCCCGAGTATTCTTGCAAATATTACTGTGCCTTTGGTTGGGATGGTAGATCTTGCCATCGCCGGCAGGCTGGGTGACGCCGCAAGTATCGGCGGAATAGCTATCTCTACAATGCTCTTTGACCTGCTCTACTGGAATATGGGGTTCTTAAGGGTGGGGACAGGAGGTTATGCTGCACAGGCATACGGAAGAAGAGATTTTTCTGATGCATTTAGGGTTCTTGTTCAAGCAGTTGGAACCGCTGTTTTGTCTGCAATGTTTATTTGGGCAATCCAGTATGTATATCTGGAAACTGCATTTCTTGTTGTAGATTGTACTCCTCAAGTGGAGTCGCTTGCCCGGGAGTATTTCTACATCCGAATCTGGGCAGCTCCCGCAACTCTTTCTCTGTTTGCCTTTAAGGGTTGGTTTATCGGGATGCAAAACACCATAAGTCCTATGGTGGTGGATGTAACTGTTAATGTACTGAATCTTATTCTAAGCGTAATTTTCGGCATCGGACTAAAGATGGGAATCCCCGGAATTGCACTTGGAACGCTGTTGTCCCAGTACATAGGGCTAATTGTTGCTATGACACTAATGTACATCTACTATAAAAAGCTTTTCCACTACATTAATGTGAAGGCGAGTCTAAAGCTGAAGGAGATGAAGAAGTTCTTTGTGCTTAACGGGAACCTCTTCCTACGCTCTACCTCCCTGCTGTTGGTCTACTCCGGATTCACCGGCTTAGCGGCAAGATATGGAGACAACTTGCTTGCAGTAAGCACAATAATGATGAAGCTGATGCTCCTATACTCCTATTTCATAGATGGATTTGCCTATGCAGGTGAGGCAATTACCGGGAGATTAGTTGGGGCAAAGGAGTTGGATTTGTTAAAAAAGGCAATAAGGGTGCTGTTTATTTGGACATTTATCATTGCCTTTGTATCTACCATTCTGTATGCCTTTGCAGGCGAGCCTATTTTCCGATTAATGACTAACAATAGCGATGTCCTCCTTGCAGCCAAAACCTATCTGCCCTGGCTGCTTGCTGTACCTCTGCTGAGCTGTGTAGCCTTTATTTTGGATGGTATATTTATCGGAGCTACTGCCTCTGTGGCAATAAGAGATACAATGCTTCTGTCTGCAGCATCATTTTTTATCTCCTACTTTTTGATGGAGGGGTATATGGGTCTACACGCTCTCTACCTCGCCTATATGGTTCATCTGGTTGTTCGAACACTTATAATGTCGCTTCAGATGAAAAGTAAGGTTCTCAGTAAAGCAACTCGCTAAAGTAAAACAACCGGCTAATACCTTGCAGAGACTTCGTCCCAGTCAACTATTGTCCACAAAGCGTTGATATAGTCTGCCCTTCTGTTTTGATAATCCAGATAGTATGCGTGCTCCCATACATCAAAGGTTAAGATTGGGGTGAGACCTTTGGTGAGAGGGTTGCCTGCATTGCTCTCTTTAACAATTGAGAGTTTACCTGCAGAGTCCTTTACCAGCCAGCCCCATCCGGAACCGAAAACAGAAACAGTAGCTGCAGAGAACTCGCTTCTAAAGTTTTCGAATGAACCCCACTCGGCATCTATTGCCCCTGCAAGTGTCCCTTTCGGTACTCCGGGATGTGTGCTTTTTTTAAAGGAGAAAAAGTAGAAGGTGTGGTTCCATACCTGAGCTGCATTGTTAAATATTGCTCCGTCCGACTTAAGGATAATCTCCTCAAGCAACATATTCTCAAAGGTTGTCCCCTTGATAAGGTTATTTAGGTTTGCAATGTAGGTCTGGTGGTGTTTCCCGTGGTGAAACTCAATTGTTTCAGCGGCAATTACTGGTTCCAGTGCATCTTTGGCATAAGGTAAAACCGGAAGTTGAAAATTCATAATTTGTATTATCTTTGGTTACTGCTAATATAGGCATAAAAATCTAAAAGATGAAAGACCTCAAATACCTGAAGCTCCTCTCCAGAAGTTTCCCTACAATATCTGATGCTACAACAGAGATTATAAACCTGGAAGCGATACTGAATCTGCCAAAAGGGACAGAGCATTTTCTTACCGATATTCACGGAGAGCACGAAGCTTTCCGACACGTTCTTAAGAATGCATCGGGGGTAATCCGTAAAAAGGTTGAGATGATTTTTGGGCACAGGTTACGGGAGCAGGAGAAGAAGGAGATATGCTCTCTAATATACTATCCTCAAGAGAAGCTAGATGTTATCAAACAGAGGGAGGGCAAAGATATTGACGATTGGTACAAGGTGATACTTGTACAGCTGATAAGTGTATGCAGTAATGTATCCTCCAAGTACACCCGCTCTAAGGTTAGAAAGGCTCTCCCAAAAGAGTACTCATACATTATTCAGGAGCTGCTACACGAATCTTTTTCAGAGCCCAATAAACAGGAGTATATATCCTCAATTATTTCTACAATTGTATCTACTGGCCGTGCTGAGCATTTTATTACAGCTATCTGCAACCTTATCCAGAGACTTACCATAGACTCCCTTCACGTTATAGGGGATGTTTACGACAGGGGGCCGGGTGCACATATAATTATGGACCTGCTGTGCAACTATCACAATTTTGATATTCAGTGGGGGAATCACGACATTGTTTGGATGGGTGCTGCCTCGGGAAGCGAGGCGTGTATGGCAAATGTGGTAAGGATGTCGCTTAGGTATGCAAATCTAAAGACGCTGGAGGAAGGTTACGGAATTAATCTGATGCCTTTGGCGTCTTTTGCAATGGAGTGCTATAGCGATGACCCTTGCTCATTGTTCAAACCGAAGCTAAATGAAGATGAGCCGGTTAAAAACAAAGATATCAAGATTATATCCCAGATGCATAAAGCTATAACTATTATTCAGTTTAAGCTGGAGGGGGCAGTTATAGAGCGTAACAAGGAGTTCGGGATGGAGAATCGCAGGCAGCTGCATATGATAGATTACAAAAAGGGGACAGTGAAGATAAACGGGGTGAATTACCCTCTTAAGGATACCAACTTTCCTACCATAGATCCCGCTCACCCCTATAAACTAACGGAGGAGGAGGAGGATGTTGTGGAAAAATTAATGCACTACTTCCTCTCCAGCGGTAAGCTTAAAAAACATATGAGGTGTATGTACAATAACGGCTCTCTCTATCTGGTGAGAAACTCCAACCTGCTATATCACGGTTCGGTTCCTCTCAACGAGGATGGTTCGCTCAAGAGGGTAAGAATTGGCAGTGAAGAGTTCTGTGGGAAAGCTCTTTTCGACAAAATCGATAAACTGGTAAGACAGGCGTTCTTTGAGGAGAGGGGTAACCCCGGGAAAAAAAGCGGTAAAGATCTTATTTGGTATCTCTGGTGCGGCCCCTACTCCCCTCCGTTCGACAAAGAGAAGATGGCCACTTTTGAGAGGTATTTTATTGCAGATAAAGAGACTCACAAAGAGAAGAAGGGTCACTACTACTACCTTAAAGATAACAAAGAGGTGTGCGAAATGATTCTAAAGGAGTTTGGAGTTGAAGATGCTCAATCTCACATTATTAATGGCCATATTCCTGTAAAAACCGGCAAAGGGGAGTCCCCAATTAAGGGGGGCGGGAAACTTCTGGTTATAGACGGAGGATACTCCAAGGCCTACCGGTCGGAGACCGGAATTGCCGGATATACATTAATCTACAATTCACACGGGCTTCAGCTGGCGCAGCACCAGCCTTTTGTAACAACAGCCAAGGCAATAAGAGATGGAGATGATATAATCTCCGAAACTACAGTAGTTGAGTTTAGCAACAAACGTAAACTTGTTAGAGATACCGATATTGGCGCCGAACTCCAGAAGCAGATTGACGATCTTTTGCACCTTGTGAGCGCATACAGAAACGGACTTATTAAAGAGGCTGTGTTATAGCCCTATCCCGATCTGCTTTACAGGGGTTAGAAACAGTTCTGCCATCATACATCTGGCAGATCCTCCTCCATTATTCTCAATAGTAGTGAGGTTTGGTGCAACAATTTTACAGTGCTGCCCTATCCTATCTACCTGCTCCCGGGTTAAAGAGTTGTAGGCTGTTTTTGACATTACTAAAATAGACTCTGCTGTTTTACTCTCTACCTCAAGCATATTTCCGGCAAATTTCTCCATCTGCTCCAGAGATATCTCAATAATCTGCTTATCACTCTCCTCAATAAGTGCAATTAGGTTTTGCCTCTCATCTATATCTTTAACCGCATCCAAACAAACAACGGCAAAGCCGGAGGCTATGCACATCATAACATTTGTGTGGTAGATAGGGTTACCTGCAGAGTCACTGGCATTGAACAGAAAGTAGTCGTAGTCCAATTCGTCGCAGAAGGCCTCAAGCACTCTCTCATCTGTACGTACAGAGCGGCAGGCAAATACCAGATTGTGATCTCTGTCAAATATCATACTGCCGGTACCCTCCAGATAGAGAGACTTATCTTCATATTTTGTAAGGTCCACAACTCTCTTTACCCGGAAGCTATCTTTTATAAAATTTATAACAGAGGGTTTTCTTTCAAGTCGCCTGTTTTGGGCAAACATAGGATAAAGCACCAGTGTGCCCCCTTCGTGAGTAGAGAACCAGTTGTTGGGGAAAACGGAGTCCGGTGTGTATGGGTCGGGGGTGTCCTCAATAACGAAAATTTCTACTCCTGCCGAGCGGAGGAGTTGCACAAACTCGTCAAACTCTTTTATTGCTCCTTCTTGGGCATTGCTCTCGTGCCCTCTCTGCTGAAAAGTATTATTGACAGATGTCTGCTCATTAAACCCGAAATTCACGGGCCTCACCATTAATATTCTGGATGTAGATTGCATTTTAGTCTCTCGTTTTAATTTATTCCAGAGACCTGAAAGATTTTTTAATAATCTCTATCGCCTCCATAAGCTCCTGTTCGGTAATTATCAAAGGAGGTGCAAATCTTATAATATGTTTGTGGGTTGGTTTTGCGATAAGTCCGTTATCTGCCATATCAACACATACATCCCAAGCCTCTTTTCCGTTGTATGGTTTCACAACGACTGCGTTGAGGAGCCCTTTTCCTCTAACCACCTCAATAAACGGAGAGTCAAAATTCATCATCTCCCTTCGGAAGATCTCTCCAAGAGCGGCCGCTCTCTCTGTTAGTTTCTCCTCTTTAACCACCTCAAGGGCTGCCATAGCCACACGGTTAGCGAGAGGAAATCCTCCGAAAGTAGAGCCGTGCTCTCCCGGTTTTATGGTAAGCATTATCTCGTCATCTGCAAGCACTGCAGATACCGGTAGAACCCCTCCGGAGATGGCTTTACCCAGGATAACAATATCCGGCCTTACCCCTTCGTGGTCACAGCAGAGCATCTTGCCTGTACGGGCGATTCCTGTCTGAATCTCATCTGCAACAAACAGCACATTATGTTTTTTGCACAGGTCGTAACACTTTTTCAGATAACCGTCATCCGGAACAAAGACTCCGGCCTCTCCCTGAATAGGCTCTACTAAAAATGCTGCGATGCTCTTTCCGTAATTTGTAAGTACCTCTTCCAGTGCAGATACGTTATTATATGGTATCTTTATGAGCCCTGGGGTAAATGGGCCATAACCTTTATATGAATTCGGGTCTGTAGAGAGGGAGACAATGGATATTGTGCGACCGTGAAAATTCCCCTCACATCCTACAATCATCGCCATATTCTCGTGTATCCCTTTTTTTGCATACCCCCACTTTCTGGAGAGCTTGAGGGCTGTCTCAACCGCCTCTGCTCCTGAGTTCATCGGGAGAACTTTATCGTACCCGAAATAGTTGTGAATAAACTCTTCATAGGGGCCAAGTGTGTCGTTGTAAAAGGCTCTTGATGTGAGACATAGCTTTTGTGCCTGGTCTGTAAGTGCTTTTACAATTTTAGGGTGACAGTGACCCTGATTCACTGCGGAGTAGGCAGAGAGAAAATCGAAGTATCTCTTATTGTCAACATCCCATACATATGTCCCCTCTCCTCGTGACAATACAACCTCTAAAGGGTGATAGTTATGAGCTCCGAAATGCTCCTCCTGTGTAATAAAAGCCTGAGATTTTGGTGAAATTTTCATTACTTTGTTTTATGAAATGAGTAAACTTGTCTTCTAGCGCAAATTTAGCTCATATTTTGGTCGTAAAATGTTAATAAGTTGTTTGTAATTACGGAAAATAGTCTTACCTTTGCAACCCGTTTTGTATAACGAAAATAGTTAAAGCTAAGAATAACAAGTAATTATGCCAACAATTCAACAGTTAGTTCGCAAGGGACGTGAGGTTATCGTAGAGAAAAGTAAATCTCGCGCACTTGACTCTTGTCCTCAGAGACGCGGAGTATGTGTACGTGTTTACACTACAACTCCTAAAAAACCAAACTCAGCTATGCGTAAAGTAGCTCGTGTACGCCTTACAAACCAGAAAGAGGTGAACGC
>CAYGOE010000070.1:0-8885 GCA_964351405.1 uncultured Muribaculaceae bacterium
AAAAAGTCTGTTGTACTAACAATGGCACGGCCATCGCCTATATCAAAAACTGCAGCATCATCCTTGCTGTCGTTGCCCACAAGAAGTCTCTCGAAAACTTTTTGTGAACGGCTGTTTTTAAGTATCTCCTCAAGATCATTAGGTGCTATTTTGCATCCACATCCCGCTCCCGGGCTGAATTGGGTAAGTCTTATGCTCTCCATCTGAAATATCTCTATAGATTTATGATTTTTGTGGTGTTGTGCTGAACGTCAATTATATCTAGCATTGTACCAACAGTACCGCACATAAGCTTCTGTGACAAATTGTAAAAATTAAGGCAGGTTTTGCAGATAATCACCTTACAACCACTCTCCTCAAGCGCCTTAAGTTCCCGGATAACAGAAGACTCTTCGCACGCAAGTTTTATACCATCTGCATAAAGGCAGATAAACGCCGGAACCCTGTTTTCGCTCTTTAAAAGCGTAAGATAGTTTTTGACAAGGATTAGACTAAGCTCCCTTGGCCCCTCACCCATTCCCTCTCTTGTAATCATTACAGCAACTTTGCTTTTTAGCTCTCTCTCTTTCATTCTGTTAAAATTTTATCTCTTTTGCAGCCTCTTTTAGTTTAGCGACACACTCTGTGGCGTTTACTCCATCAAAATTTACGGAAGGGAGTTGGCTGAGCCTCTCCCCAAACCTTGTCTCAAGCTGATTGCCGTATGCTTTGTCATAATAGAGCAGAGAGATTTGGGCAGCAGTTGCAATATCTCCCCTTTCGCAGGCATCCAGAGCCAACTTGCACTTATCGTAACCAAGACGCTTCTCTATCTTCTTAATTGAGGCAGATAGCAAATCTACAGGGTAGCACCCGTAGTCTCTCATAAGTCTCTCCATTCGGGTTTCAAAAGATGCCTCAACCCTTACAAGTGGAGATTGGCGCATCCGGCTCCAGAGCGCCTCCGGGATAAAGACCTTACCCACGTTTCTGCTCTCATCCTCAATCCACACCACCCTTTCACTATCCAGAGCCTCTACCTCGAGGCTAAGGAGATTCTCAAAATACTCTCCGCTGGGTTGATCTCCCTGCCCGATTGCCCCAAAAGCAGACCCTTTGTGGCAGGCCAGGCCTTCAATATCCAGAACCTGTTCCCCCTGCTCTTTTAGCAGCTTTATGAGATCTGTTTTACCCGAGCCGGTATATCCGCCTAAAAGAACAATCTTAAGCGGTTTTTCAAAGCTCTTTAGCACGTGACCACGGTAGCTTTTGTAGCCACCCGTGAGCAGCGAGCACTCTATGCCCACCTGCTCCAGTAGCCACGCCATAGATGAGCTTCTCATCCCGCCTCTCCAGCAATGTATAAGGATATTGTCACTCTTGAGCGCCAGTGCGAACTTTGCAAACCCGCCCAGCTTGGGACCAACTATCTCGAGCCCCCTCTGGACAGCCTTAACCCGACCCCTCTGTTTGTAGAATGTACCAATCTCTGCCCTCTCTTCATTGGAGAAGAGGGGTAAACTTAGAGCCCCGGGGATATGAGCGTGTTCATACTCTCCCGGGGATCTGACATCTATTATAGGATCTGTTTTAGAAAGCTCTAAAAACTTGTCAATTTGGATCTCTTTTGGCATAGTCTTCTCCCTATGGCAAAAGTAGTAAAATTTTAGAAATTAAATTTAAAACCAAGGGCAGGAATCAGGGCAGTTGCTTTGTAGTCTCCTACGAAGTTAACAGTCGGGTTCCAGGTTTCAGGAACATATCCTCTTATTTTTTCGCCTACAAGAGCCTGGAATCCTAAGTCAATTGTTAGCATATCAATTGGCTTGTATGAGATACCTGTTGTAAAACTTAGCTTGTTGGCTCCCGGTGTCTCGGGGCTGTAAAGCATTTTGTCTACAGGGGTCATATCATAGATAACACCAAAACGCCAGTTGAGCTTCTCGCTAAATGTATACTCACCACCAACACGGTAGATCATACTGTTTTTGAAGTTCTTGTTGGATACAAGCTGAAGGTTGCCGGCGTCGCTACCGTAACCAATAGTGAGCTTGTCGTATGCTTTCCAGCCAACATATTGAATCTCTGCAGATAGTAGCAACTTCTCGCTAGTCTGATACGCAATACCCACATTTAGGTTAGAAGGGATTGGAAGGGCTGCAGAGAATTTCTTTCCGTCGATAGGAGGGATTGGAACAGCACCCGGCATCATTGTGTTAACAGTGGTAATCATAGATAGCATCTCCGGACCGGCATAACTAACTGCGGTCATTCCGTCTGTAACCTCCATCATAACTTTTGAGCGATATGATACACCAATGCTCAGTTTGTCGTTTGGAGTGTAGAGGATACCGGCATTGAATCCCATTGCAATCTTTGACTCACCCTCCAGCTTAGCTGTTACAGATGGCTCATTTGCATACATATCCAAAACGGTTTTGAAAGCAGGGTTCAATCCGCCAAGAGCGTTTAGAGCTCCCATTCTGGTAAGGGCCTTCTCAATGGTAAAACTACCGAAATCAACCATAAGACCGGCACCAAAGCTGAGCTTATCGTTTAATTTGTATGATATTGTAGGTTGAATCGAAAACGCCTTTAGTGAGATGTTCTGAATATGGTGTGCACCAACCCAGTTCTCCGGCCAAACCAATGAGTTCCCTACAGGGTTTGTTATGCTGATACCTGCAAAAAACTTGTCCGAAATACGGAATCCTGCATATCCAAAAAGAGGAGTTCCCATAGGGTTATCTGTCTCAACAGAGTAAGAGTCATTCATATACTTTACTTTTGAGAAGATTGCACTTGCTCCGAGAGAAACCTCATATTGACCTTTCATAAATGAGAGGCCGGCAGGGTTGAAGAGCATACTCTCCGAGCCAAGCTTCAAAGCTGTTCCAAGATGGCCCATACCAACCTGGCGGGCACTTTGTGAATTTATCTGATAACCCTCTGCCATTAGGCTAAGTGCAACCAGATTAGCTAAAAGAAGTAGTGATAGTTTTTTTAGTTTCATATTTGATTAATTTTAATTGGAGACAAAATATCTGACTTACCCATTAATGAGTAATTAACAAATATACAAATAATTATAAATATACTGACAATAATAATAAGTGTAAATAACCTGTTAGTCGTTATTCAGTTGCGGAATCTCCACCTCATCTCTGTAATCTCCAATAAGATGTTCGCTAAAGTAATCTGCCATTCTCCAGAAAAAGTACTCGGTCATATCTCCAAAGCCGTGTCTCTGACCGGGTAGCATAAGCATATCGAATCTTTTGTTGGCTCTAATGAGAGCGTTAACCATACGTATTGTGTTCGCAGGGTGAACGTTGTTGTCTATATCTCCGTGAACCAGCAGAAGTTTCCCTTTGAGGTTTTTGGCAATCTGAGAGTTTCTGTCGATACTGTATTTGAAAGTGGTGTCCTTATTCTCTGTAATCACCTCAAGTACTCCGTGGTGCTGTTCGCTCCACCAACGGTTGTATATGTTGTTTTCGTGGTTACCCGCACTTGAAACTGCAACTTTAAAGAAGTCCGGATATACCAGAACTGCAGCAGTAGACATAAATCCTCCGCCGGAGTGGCCGTGGATTCCAACCTTGTTCTGATCTATAAATTTATGTTTGGCAGCAAGCTTCTCTACCACTATCTTCTTATCTTCCAGTCCATAATCTCTAAGGTTTCCGTAACCGAAGTTATGATACCATTTTGAGCGGGCAGGGTGACCTCCGCGGTTACCAACAGTAACTACAATAAAACCAAGCTGAGCAAGGCGGTCTATCCTGTCCATACTCTTTGACCAGGCAGCGTTTACAGCCTCTGTTTGTGGACCAGGATATACATACTCAATAATTGGGTAGAGTTTGGTAGAGTCAAAATCGAATGGTTTATACATCACACCATAAAGGTCTGTCTTCCCGTCGCCCGCTTTCACGGTGAAGGGCTCTGGGTATTTATAGCCGATTGCAAAGAGCTGGCTGAGGTCTGCCTCCTCAAGATCTGTAAGTTTTTTGCCGTTAGTGTCGTAGAGTGCAGACTTTGGTGCTGTGTCTACTCTCGAGAAGTTGTTTACAAAATATTTTCCGTTGTCAGATGCAAGTGCATCGTGGTTAAAGTTGCCGGGATTTAGCAGCTTAAGGTTGCTTCCGTCAAAATTTACCCTATAGAGGTGTGTGTAGTATGGGTTCTCACCCCTCTCTTTTGCGTTAGCAACGAAATAGACAACCTTAAGGACAGGATCTACAGCTACAACATCCTCAACGTGATACTCTCCTGTGGTGATTGCGTTTTTCAAATTGCCGTTTGAATCGTAAAGATAGAGATGAGCCCATCCGCTTCTCTCAGACCAGAATATAAATTCGCCTCCGTTTGAGGCAAATCTCACCGGTCTTGACTCTACATAGGTGTTAAGACTCTCTCTTATCAATGGTTTTACAGAATCTGCAGCAACAGTAGCTACGCAAAAATCCATCCTCTTTTGGTCACGGCTTTGGCGGGTTACATAGAACTTATTTACATCTCCCTGCCAAACACTATGCCTAATCTCGTCAAACATATCTTTTTTAAGTGTAGGCTCTGTGTGGATCCTTAACTCCTGATCCTTGAAAGCAGCTGTGCTGATCTCTTTGCAACTCTTGCTCTCCAGGTCAAACAGATAGAGGTGTCTTGACGGGGAGCCGCTCTCGCCCGGCATATGGTACTTATACCTCTCAAGTTTTGGTCTTGGTTCTGCTAGTGCATCAATAACCCAAAGATCCTTAACCTTTGCTGTGTTTGAGCGGATAAATGCAAACTTCCTGGAGTCCGGTGACCAGGCTGCAAATGCTCCTGTCCTTTTATTCTTCTCCTTATCTGTTGCATAAAAATCGCTGTTGCCCGAGCCGTATCCGAACTCTGCAGTACCATCTGTTGTGAGCTGGTGCTCTACAATTGTTGAATCTTCGTCATTGATACGGGCTTTTTCGAAACTCTCCATATCCATATAGTAAAAGTTGAAGTTCTTTGAGAAGAGAACAACCTTCTTATCGGGAGATACATTCCCCCAACTCGGATAAGGCTTTGGGGATTTATAATCTTTAACCTCGGTAAGCTTGTTTGTGGCAATATCATACTCAAATCCGTGAGTTTTCTTCTCCTTTTTAGGCTTCCCGGTCTTCTCATCCTTAACCTCAACATCCAGAGTGCTCTTGATTTCAAAAGTGAACTTCCTGTCATCTACAAGTTTTAGTCGAGTTATGGGAATATTTTGAGCATCAAATGGATCTTTTACAATCTCTGTAAGTTCGGCAGCAAGTTTCGCATTATCGAATACCGGCTTCTTGATGCCGGTTGAAGGATCTGCAATGTAATAAAAGGTTCCCTGCGGTGTTTGCCAAACATACCAGAATTTGTCTGAGTTTTTGAACCAATTTGGAGTAACTGCGGTAGAGAATACCAGCTTGTTAACCTTTTTTGGAGAGAATCTGGCGGCAAGATCATAGTTTGCCTTGCTAACCGGGGTTTGCTGCGCAAAGCACAATGCTCCGGTAAAGAAGATCAAAAAAGCTAAAAGAGTTTTTTTCATTATTAATTTAAATTGAACTTAGTTAGGCTAAATCTTTTTGTTATCACTCTTGCAAAATTACGATTAATTTGAAATTTCCAAATTTTTCGGCCACTCGCCCACCTCCATATCGTGAAGTGAGCCGTTTGCAACGCGAAAACGGAGGGCTGTACGAACCTGGTGGAACCCCTCCAAGCCGGCGGCGCCGGGATTTATGCAGATAAGATTGTTCTTGCGGTCATTTATAACTTTGAGTATATGCGAGTGGCCGCAAATAAAAACTTCCGGACGGTGGGCTGTGATTAGCTGCTGTGCCCGGTAATCGTATCTACCCGGATAACCACCAATGTGCATCATCAAAAAACGCATCCCCTCCAACTCGAAGTTTTGGATGTAGGGATGGATAAGGCGAATACCCTGGCCGTCACAATTTCCGTAAACTCCCCTTATGGGCTTGAACGAGGCAATGACATCCGAGACCCCAACGCTTCCAAAATCTCCGGCGTGCCACACCTCATCTACATCCTTAAAGAACTCCCGCAGACTTTTGTCAAAAATGGAGTGAGTATCTGAAAGCAACCCGATATATGCCATTCTAATTTTAAATTAAATTCGATTCACGTTGGTTACAGATAATTTCACACTCGACTATTGTAAGTGCAGTTTAGTAGCTACTTATTTTATGAACAATCCCTGACTACAGCTTGATCACGATCTTTTTTTTGTAGAGAAATATTGCCATACCGGTAAAGATTGAGACATAGAGTAGAGCATATAGGAGCGAGCCCCATTCGTTGTGACCGAGCAGAGAGACGCATACATTTTGGTAAAACCAGCTTGCTGCGTTTATTGTTGTCTCTTTGAGAGTGCCGTCGTCTTGTAAAGCTGTTGTCTCCCAGCGAATTATGCGACTAAGTGTCTTTGCCATTATTGCTGCCATTGCAAAAGCGAAGAGCGGGTTGAGGCCAAGCGCTTTGAACGGGAAGAATATCTTCTCTTTTCCTTTGATATCTATAAAATAGATAAAGAGCGAGAGCATCAAAACACTCCATCCGCCTGCATAAAGAACATAAGATGGGGTCCAGAGAGGCTTGTTGATAGGTATAAAGATGCTCATAACCACAGCCACACCTAGCGAGATCAAACCAATTGTGTAGAGGTCGCTCACAGCCGCAATCTTCTCCTTGCTCTTACGGATGTGACCGCCAATTAGATAGCCAAAGAGGACTGTTGCAGATCCCGATAGTACACCAAGCAGACCTTCGGGGTCGAAAGGCATTCCGAAACCTTTGTAGACGTGGGTGATTCCAACCAGGGCAACATCTATGTTACCGGCAATCGTACCCTCTTTTGAAAACGGATCTTCGCCTCCAAATACTGTTAAGATGAGCCAGTGAACAAACATCAACAGCACAGCGGCAATAATAATCTTCTTAGGCTTATGAAGCCACAACGCCAAAAGAGCACCCACCAGATAACAGAGCGCAATTCTCTGCAGAACCCCGAATATCCTCAGGTTTTCCAGATATACAAGCCAGTTTGCCCCAAAGGTCAACTCCGGATTAGGGCTGGTGTTGTAGTAAGGAAATGCGTTCAGCATCAAGCCGGTAAGAAATATAAAAAACGATCTTGTCACCACCTTCTTCACCGATTGGGTGTTGAGAGTGTCGTTGTACTTTGCAAACGCAAATGCGAGAGCTGCACCCACAATAAAGAGGAAGAACGGGAAAACAAGGTCGGTGGGGGTGCATCCGTGCCAGGCTGCGTGTTTGAGAGGAGGGAAAATCTTCCCCCAAGAACCGGGGTTGTTTACCAGAATCATACCGGCAATGGTCATCCCCCTGAGCACATCAAGTGCTGTGTACCTGTTTGTAAGCTCTTTAGCCATTTTGTCAATGATTTATAGACAAAAATAACCTTTTTAAATATATTTGTACTTATTATGGAACTCTTTTTCACAAACAAAATCGAGGGCGACAGAGCAACTCTGGACCCCGCTGAGTCGCTGCACTGCACAAAAGTTATGCGCCACGCAGCCGGCCAGCAGATAAACTTCACCGACGGAGCAGGCGGTCTCTACCTTGCAGAGATCCTCTCTACCAAAGGTAAAGAGACCCTTTTGCAGATAATCAGCTGCGACCGCGAATACCAAAAGAGAGACTACTATCTGCATATGGCCGTAGCCCCCACAAAGAACCCCGACAGATATGAGTGGTTCATAGAGAAGGCCGTAGAGCTTGGCATAGACGAGATAACCCCCCTCGAGGGAGATCACTCCCAAAAGAGAGTATTCAAAAGAGAGCGAGCAGAGAGACTCATCCTATCTGCAATGAAACAATCCCTCAAAACCCGCCTCCCAATTCTAAACCCAATGACAACTGCAGATGCCCTCATCCGGCAGTACGGCCAGATGCAGCAGGATTTTCAGCAGAATTTGCACAAGGTAATGCACAAAGAGAACCAGCAGGATTTGCACAAGCAGGACTGGACAAAACTCATCGGCCACTGCCGCGAAAGCCACCGTGAGAGTATAACCACCCTCATTGAACAATCAAAAAAGCAGCAGGGCGACAATTTCCCACCCCAAATACTTGCTCCTGATAATATTATTGCCCCCGATAAGATCCACAGCCCGCATATAATTCTTGCTCCCAAAAAAATCCTCGTGATGATTGGCCCGGAGGGGGACTTCTCCGTTGCCGAAATTGAGCACGCCACCCGCAACGGCTTCAAAGCCTTCCATATGGGAGACTCCCGTATGCGAACAGAGACCGCCGCACTAACCGCCGTTGCCGCGGTCTATTTGGGCTTTGCCAGTGTTTGATGTAATAATCACTCTGTCAAATAATTACAAAACCCAGTTTTCCAAATCCGGCAATTCTGATTTGGCCGCATTCATCTCAGAGCTATAGTGCCAAACATCAGATTTTAACCTACTTACACCAAATACGCTATATGTAATAATTCCCTGATATTAAGCAAATTGGCACTACAACTCTGAGATAAAACTCTCCCGCGAAGCGGTAAACACACCTGCGCAGCAGACCGCATCATTGGGAGATTTTTGTAATTAATTGTAATTCAATGGTATAGTCTTGATGACTTTGCGTTTGGGATGGAGTTCACAAGAACTATATATCACAATATATGTATAATGCAAAAAACTCCCGAGGATCAAAAAGTTATGTGGGGAACTTTAGTCAGCACAAATTCTCACAGCAGGAAAGCAATTCTCCCGCGGGCTGTTAAATAACCCCCTCTGCAGCAAAAGGGCACACTCAGCCGGAAGGAGCGAACTTGTGAGCGGATGAGGATGGACGTGCCCGTTGTGCAGAGGGGGGTATAAGACCGCAACGTTTAA
>CAYGOE010000071.1:0-8813 GCA_964351405.1 uncultured Muribaculaceae bacterium
TTTGCCTGTAAGAGAGGTGACCTCTTCTCTCAAGGTGATGGGCAACAAGAGAAGCGCTTCACAATTCTTGAGACCATACCTGCCGGTTATTGCCCCCTCGCAGAGATAAAAGAGGGTGAGTGCAGCAGAATTATGACAGGTGCCGAGGTACCTAATGGTGCAGATTATATCCTTATGGTTGAGGATAGTGAGGTGAAGGATGGTTGTATGAAGGTACGTGTTGGCAACCAGGACGAGCAGGGAACCCTGTCTGCAACAAAAGGATCAAACATCTGCTATAAAGGGGAGGATATAAAACAGGGAGAGACTATTATCAGATCCGGAACAACAATTGGTCCTTCTCAGATAGCTGTTCTTGCCGGCGCAGGGGTGTGCAGTGTTAAGGTATCTGCCCGCCCGAAAGTTGGAGTTCTCTCAACAGGTAACGAAATTGTAGAACCCAATATAGTGCCTCTGGATTATCAGATTCGGGATTCTAACGGAGCTCAACTAACGGCTCAGGCTAAAAGCTGTGCAGATGTTAAGTTCTACGGGATTGTGAAAGATGACAGGGATGAGCTTTACAGGGCAATCCAAAATGCCTCCTCTGAGTGTGACATACTAATCTTAACAGGGGGGGTATCTATGGGAGAGTTTGACTATGTACCGGAGGTTCTTTGCAAGTGTGGTTTTAACCTGCTATTTAATAGGGTGGCTGTTCAGCCCGGCAAACCAAGTACTTTTGGAGTAATGGAGAGAACCGGGGGTAAACAAACTGAGAAAGTTGTTTTTGCCCTGCCGGGAAATCCTGTCTCTTCATATATTCAGTTCGAGATGCTCGTTAAGCCATTTATAATGAAGTCTATGGGAGGCAACTATTTTCCAAAGAGCATTATGCTTCCATCTGCAACAGATTATTGGCGGCGAAACAGCGAACGGACAGCACTTATACCCGTCACTGTAGAAAAAGAGGGCTCCTTTATCCCGGTCAATTATAATGGATCTGCACATATTCTGGCATTGACTCTCTCAGATGGAGTTGCAATGATCCCAACAGGAATAAACAGAATTCAAAAGGGCGAAACTGCAGAGGTTTTTATTTTGAAATAGCGTGGAGAAGATACTTAAACATCCAATAATCGGAGAGGTGAAAATTATAAGGGGAGGCGGTGGTAGCTCCATACGGCTCTCGGTGCATATTCGAAGAGGTGTGAGAGTTTCAATCCCGAGGTTTGCCTCATACAGTGAAGCGGAGAGGTTTATTGATTCACGAATTGAGTGGATTTTATCCGCACTTGAAAAACAGCGAAAAAGGGCAAACAAGTTTACTGTTACTTTGGGAGAGGGAGAGGAGATTTTAATCCTCTCCGGGGTAATTAAGTTTTTAAAGGTAGATACAACTCCTGGTAAAAAGATAAAAATAACTTTAAAGGGGGTTGATAGAATCATTTCTTACCACCCTGATACTACCGGTGAGGAGCTTAAAGATGCCGTCATTAAAATCCTGCGCAAAGATGCAAAGGAGTACCTTCCGGCCAGGCTTGAGAGCCTCGCCCGCCAACACGGTTTTATATACACCAAACTATATCTTAAAAACAACACCAGCAACTGGGGCAGCTGCTCCTCTAAAAACAATATAAATCTTAACATCCATCTTATGAGGCTACCTTATGAGTTGTGCGACTATATTATCCTTCACGAGTTATGCCACCTGAGATATCGGAATCACGGTGAAAAGTTCCACAAACTTGTAAATGAGTTGTGTGGTGGAAACGAGAGAGAGATCACAAAAGAGCTCCTTAAATTCCGCCCCGATCTTTAGACTTTCTTAAGAAAAGAGGATTTTTATAGAATATGTTGCGATTGTTGAGCTTTCTATAGCAGAACTGGCGACTATATATAAAAACAGAGGCTGCCTACTTTTAGACAGCCCCCTCATTTGAGCAAAAGCACACTCTTATATAACGTCTATTTTGTCAACTTGCTAATCCTTTGAAAAAGTTCATCTACCCCGGTCAAAAGATCTTGATTGATAGCTTTGTAATGAGCTTTGATACTCTTTTTGTCCGGGTTATTGACTCTTGCAAAAAGTTCATTCCTGAGCTTGATTGAATCATTAATAATCTCAACCACATCTTCTGCTTTTTTATCAGGGTTGATGTAAAGGAATGTCCAGCAATCTGAAACCACCTCAGAAATAAGATAATCAATATCTTTTTTAATAATTTTTAAACTTGCCATACTAGAATTTAATTTGGGCCAAAGGTAATAAATTATTTTAATCTTAAAGTTTTATCGCTCCAATGCCGGCTAGTTCATTGAGTGTTATTTTACCATCTACAATCTTCATCCCCTCAAACATATCGTTTGAAATGAGGAGATTCCCGTCCAGATCTGCCCATTCGGTCTCTGGCGCTAATTGGGCAGCGGCAGAAATTGCACAAGAAGTTTCGGTCATACACCCAATCATTATTCTCATATGAAGAGCCTTTGCAAGAGATATCATCTCCCTTGCCTCGCGCATTCCTGTGCACTTCATTAACTTTATATTAATCCCGTGATAGGCACCTTTGAGTTTAGGAATATCGGTAAGGCGCTGGCAAGCCTCATCTGCAATTATTGGAATAGGGCTCTTCTCGCTAAGCCAGGCGGTTTCTTCTAGCAGTAGTTTTGGCATCGGCTGCTCTATCATATTCACATTTCTCTCATTGAGCCAGTGAATCATCTCCAGAGCATAGTGCTTATCTTTCCACCCCTGATTGGCATCTGCGCAAATCATTGTGTCAGTTACTGAGCGAATGGTCTCAACCATCATTTTGTCTGTCTTCTCATTTACCCCAAGCTTAACTTTAATCACTTTGTATGGAGATGCCTCTACAGTTTTTATCTTTACAATCTCCTCTTTATCAAGACCTATCGTAAAAGAGGTATTGGGTGTGGTAGCAGGGTTGAATCCCCATATTTTCCACCAAGGCTGTCCCATAATTTTGCCCACTAAGTCGTGTAGTGCAATATCCACCGCAGCTTTTGCCGCAGTGTTGTTAAGGGCAACTGAGTCAACATAATTCAATATATCCTGTATCTGGAATGGTGAACTAAATTTAGACAGATCTAGTTTTTTCAAAAATTCCATTACAGATGCCTGTGTTTCACCCAGATATGGAGGCATTGCAGCTTCACCGTACCCGGCAAAGCCATCCCAGGTAATCTCTGTAAGCACTATAGGTGTGGTTGTTCTTGTAAAACCGGATATTGTAAAGGGGTGCCTGAGCTTCGCGTCAAATGGAATCCACGACAGGGTAAGTTTTTTCTCTGCAGCTCTTTTTATGGCAGAGGATCTGCTCTGCGCGAAAATTTCAAAAGGGTTTAAAATTGCAGCAGCAGCTGTAAGCAGGCCTGCCGATTTAATAAAGTTTCTTCTTGTTGTAATGTTGTTCATCTCTGTTATGATTCATTTAATTGACAAAATACCACGGGTGCTTTTTAATAGAGATAATATCGCTCTCCTGATCTACTCTGGTAAGGAGCCTTTTTGCTCTCACAAGACGGTTAGCCCCCTCATAATAGTTTGCCGAGTCCGGTATCAGAGAGTTTATTTTTACAGAGGTGGCAGAGTGGATAAACTCTCCTCCTGCAATATGGATTCCAACGTGTGTAATCCTCTCCTTTCTCTCCTCGGTAGCTTTTGATCCAAAGAATAGAAGATCTCCCGGAAGGAGATTATCAAACCCGTTACTGATATCTACATCCTCTCCTGTTAAAGCTTGTTGGGAAGCATCTCTTTCAATTATAACTCCGTTAAAGAAGAAGACACTCTTTGTAAACCCGGAGCAGTCAACTGCCTTTATTGACGTTCCTCCCCACATATATGGGAAGCCTAAAAACTGTTTAGCGGTAGATATTATATTCTCCGCAGTGGGGTTTCTACTCTCTATCCACTCGGCAAAATCCCGGGCGTGAGCCTTTAGTAAAAAAGCACTCTTACCATTTGGCAATATAACTTTATAGTAGTTGCCCGAGGCTCCGTCCAAACGTACGATATTACCCCACACACCATCCGAAACAATAGCAGACTCCTGAGAAGGAGATTCCCGGAAGAGAGTGTAATGGGTTGTTATGATAAGCTTGGCTGCAGATGTCCAGTAGTTGAGCTCACTCTGATTCATCGGCTGAATGCTACCCGATGTTACCCAAGCGATGTACCCTTCGGGTGTGATGGCCCTGATCCATCCATCTCTCTTTTCGAGAACCCTTAAAGGTGTCCCCATTAGTGTCTGGGTGGCAGACTCATTAGAGTAGCCGGGACCATACCTGAAGTTAATTACCGACTGTGCTGTTATTCCGAAAGTTTTATCTCCCAGAGATGGATCCGGTAAAATAACCATACTGTCCAGCACTTCTATGTTTTTCTCCATAAGCGCCTTCAGAAGGGCCTCCTTGGCAGCAGCTTCTGTGGTAGAACCTTTTAGAACCAGAGTGCCATCACCACCCTCAGGAGTCTCAACAGATGGCTCAAATGTTTTTAACCTCCTATCCGGAGCAAACTCCTGTTTGACCTGCTGAGTTATCTTATCAAACTCTTTTTGGATCTTCTCACTCTTCTTTCCTGATGTACAGGAGATGGCTAATAGAGCCACAAATAATAACAAAATAATTTTTTTCATACACTGGATATATTTAAATGTTATCTGCCTTTTACCTTAACTGGTTTGCTTTCGCAAAATAGTCTGTCTAGTGCAGATAGGTAATATTGATAATCTTTCCCGTTTGATTCCTTTATGGAGTATGAATCTTCTCCTGTAAGCGCAACCATAGCGCTTCCCTTTGTAAAATCCGGCTTCTCTCCCTTTTTAAAACGATAAATCAGGTGGTACTTTGCAGCGTGAACATCAGATTTGTCCTGTTTACCGGAATCCCAGGTTATTTTTAGGGCATCCCCTGTTTGGATTAATCTTGGATTATTTGGAGCAGCAGGTGCTTTTAACGGAATCCCCTTTAGAGCCGGAACCAGTGCAGGATATGGATAGAGCTCTTCCATTACCGAATTTATCCCCAGACGATTCTCCTTAAAATTCTTTGCATTAAAATAACAGACACCTTGATATGACGGCATAGTTCGTAGCATATCTGCCTGCATCTTTATCTCATTTGCAGAACGCCACTCTGGTATCTTTGCATCAGCGGCCAGCCGGTAGGTGCCGAGACCTCCATAAACAGGAGTGCCTGCATTATTATCTTCCCACCATTTTGCAAGAACTTTAAAGTCTGCAGCCTCATATCCTATGTTAAAATAGAGCTGGGGAAGAATATAGTCCAGCCAACCCCTCTCCATCCACAGAAGAATATCTGCGTGAAGATGGTCGTAGTTAGTGTAGCTGTAGCTCTTTGTATCTGAACCTCTTGGATCCTCTTTTTTGTTTCTCCACACTGCATATGGGCTAATTCCGAATTTTACATAGGGCTTCACCGATTTTATTGTGTCTCGAAGCATTTTTATTACCAAATCTACATTCTCTCTTCTCCACGCCATCTTATCTTCGGGCTTAAAACCTCTGGAGTGTGATGCGAATGATTTTGCATCTTCAAAATCATTATTAGGGTAGAAGTAGTCATCAAAGTGAATTCCATCAAGATCGTAACGGATCACAAGATCCTTGATAACTTTTACCAGAAACTCCCTTGTCTCCGGGAAAGCCGGGTCGAAATATAGTTTTTTCCCGTGCCTGACAAAGAGTTCGGGCTTCTCTCTATAAAGATGATTCGGACTCATCTCCCTTAAATTTGCGGTATCCTGAGAGACCCTGTAGGGGTTTAACCACGCGTGAAGTTCCATACCTCTTTTATGACACTCCTTTATTGCAAATTCGAGAGGATCGTAAGCAGGAGATGGTGCTACATTCTGGTCTCCTGTAAGGTATATAGACCAAGGCTCATATTTTGAGACAAAAAAGGCATCTGCAGTTGGACGTACCTGAAGTACAACGGCATTAAAGTTCATTTTTTTAAAGAGATCCAGATACTCAATAAGCTCCTTTTGCTGCTCCTGAGAGCTGAGCCCGGGACGAGAGGGCCAGTCAATATTATTAACTGTTGCAATCCAGACAGCCCGCCACTCGTGTTTGCCGTCATAAACCTGAGAACTTGCACAATTAAAATGGAGGTTAAAGATAAGAGCCGTAAGCAGAATAATAAAAATTTTCTTCATATGGTTATTGGCTATTGAGGTTAGTATATCTTTACAAAGATACTATATTTGCATAAATATCCTGAATGATGATAGTAGATTCTTTAAAAGGTTTTGAGAGGTATATTCATCTCCACTCAAGGTTTCACAAAGCCTTCGAATATATGACAAAAACCCGGCTGGATGAGCTTGAACCCGGTGAGTATCAAATTATGGGGAAAGATTTATATTGCAAAATATGGGAAGGTGAGGGTATGGGTCTGGTGATACCAAAACTGGAGGTTCACGACTCTTACATAGATATTCACATTCTTTTGCAGGGAGAGGAGACAATCGGAGTGAGAGATCGCAGCAGGTGCAACGGAGACAACACACCTTATGACCAGAGCAAAGATATTGCATTCCTCGAAGAGGAGCCGGAGTACTTTCTCAATATGGGGCCGGGAACACTTGTGGTCCTTTTTCCGCACGATGCACACGCTCCACTTATCGGAGTAGGAAAAATTAAGAAGGCAGTTTTTAAAATTCTTCTTTGATGCGCTTTAACGGCAACAGAAGATTCAACTCCTATGTAGGATATTTTCGCGAAAAATATGGGAGCCGGCTTCAGAAGATCGTTGTGGATGCAGGCTTCTCCTGCCCCAACAGAGATGGATCTATAACTACCGGAGGGTGTACATATTGCAACAACGACGCCTTCCACCCCTCCTACAGTACTCCGGATAAGGAAATTCTGCTCCAAATTGAAGAGGGAATTGAGTTTCATAAAAAAAGATACCGGACTGCAGAAAGCTATCTTGCATATTTTCAGCCATATTCCAATACTTATGCCGGAACTGAAACTCTGAGCAAACGCTATATGGAGGCACTCTCCCACCCACTGGTTAAGGGTATTGTTATTGGAACCCGCCCGGACTGCATAGATGAGAGTAAGCTTGAGCTCCTTTCGCAAATATCAAAAGAGTACATAGTGATAATAGAGTATGGAGTAGAGAGTATTCACGACAAAACACTTGAGAGGATAAACCGAGGGCACACATATAGAGATGCTGTTAGCGCAATAGAGATGACCGCAAAAAAAGGGATTCACCAGGGGGCACACTTTATTTTCGGGCTGCCCGGAGAGAGTCGCGAAGATATGATGGCATATGCAGGTGAGATTAACCGTCTTCCGGTAGACACCGTAAAATTTCATCAACTTCAGATTGTTACCGGCACAAAGATAGAGCAGGAGTTTGAAGAGAGAGCACAGGAATTCCTGCAGATGTCTCTTGTGGAGTATATAGATTTTTTTATAGATTTTCTGGAACTACTTCGGCCAAACCTATTTATTGAGAGATTTGCTGGCGAGCTCCCCCCAAGATTTGTTAAAACCAACCCCTGGGGGTTTATCCGGAATGTAGAGCTTTTAAGATTATTGGAGAAAAGGCTGGAAGAGAGAGAAACATTTCAATCCAGGCTCTATATCCTGTAACCATTTTTCACTATCTTTGCAGATTATAAAAAAAAGAGTTATGCAATCATTGGCAAATATCATTATTCCCGAAGGTCTTACCTTTGACGATGTACTTCTTGTTCCTGCAAGAAGCGAGGTTCTTCCAAGAGATGTAGATGTAAGTTCATATTTTTCAAGAGATATAAAAATCAGCTCTCCGGTTGTCTCTGCTGCGATGGATACTGTGACCGAGGCAGAGCTGGCAATTGAGATTGCACGCGAAGGTGGTATAGGTGTAATTCACAAAAATATGCCTATAGAGATGCAGATGGACCACGTAAGAAGGGTTAAAAGGGCAGAAAACGGAATGATCTACGACCCCATCACCATTCACAAAGACGGGATTGTCGGAGATGCTCTCTTCATTATGAAAGAGAACAAAATCGGAGGGATCCCTGTGGTTGACGAGAATAAAAAACTAATCGGAATTGTTACAAACCGCGACCTTCGTTTTATTGACAATATGAAGACACCCATCTCAGAAGTGATGACAAAGGAGAACCTCATAACAGCGGTTAGAGGAACAGATCTGCAACAAGCCTCTCTGATTCTCAAAAACTATAAGATTGAGAAGCTTCCTGTGGTAGATGAGAGTGGTGTTCTGATAGGTCTTCTTACTTATAAAGATATTACAAAGATTAAAGACAACCCTCACGCAAGCAAGGATGAGAAGGGACGCCTAAGAGTTGCTGCAGCAGTAGGAGTTGGTGCAGATACAATTCTTAAGGTTGAGAAGCTGGTCTCTGTAGGTATTGACGCTATTGTTGTAGATACTGCACACGGTCATTCGGTTTATGTTTTACAGACCGTAAAAAAGGTGAAGCAGGCATTCCCTGATCTTCAGGTTATTGCAGGAAACATTGCTACCGCAGATGCAGCAAGAGCCTTAGCAGAGTGCAATGTAGATGGTGTTAAAGTAGGAATAGGCCCCGGCTCTATCTGCACAACTCGGGTTGTAGCGGGGGTTGGAGTTCCTCAACTGACGGCAATAATGCTGGCAGCTCAGGCTCTTAAAGGGACAGGCATTCCAATAATTGCAGATGGTGGTATAAGATACTCCGGCGATATAGTGAAAGCACTTGCAGCAGGTGCCAGTACAATTATGGCAGGATCTTTGTTTGCCGGAGTAGAGGAGTCTCCCGGAGATACAATTAT
>CAYGOE010000072.1:0-8791 GCA_964351405.1 uncultured Muribaculaceae bacterium
GAGTTTTGAACATCTGCCTTCGCTTATTGTGATGCCCACCTCTCTACTGTATAACTGGCAAAACGAGATTCGTAAATTCGCACCCGGTTTGAAGTTTTATGTCTATTCCGGAATCAAACGACTTAAGAGTGACGAGACTTATACCCACTTCAGGAAATTTGATATTATCCTTACAACTTACGGCACATTACGCAACGATATAGAGCTACTTAAAAGTTTCCGGTTCCACCATCTTATAATGGATGAGAGTCAATATGTTAAGAACCCCGACTCTCTTACGTACAAGGCTGTAAAGCAAATAGATGCGCACTATAAGATCGCACTCACAGGAACGCCGTTAGAAAACTCTTTGACCGACCTTTGGGCACAGTTTAATTTGGTAAATGAAAATATGTTAGGAAGCTATAATGGTTTCAGAAATGCATATGTAAATCCAATAAACCTGGAGAACAAGGAGAGAGAGGAGGCACTGCTTCGTATTATTCAACCTTTTCTTCTTAGAAGAACCAAACAGGAGGTTACTCCGGAACTGCCCCAGCTTCTCGAAGAGACTCTGTACTGTGATATGTCTCAACAACAGAAGGAGTTTTACCAGAGAGAGAAGAACAAACTCCGTAACAGCCTGCTGGATGATAAGATTCTTGCACAGCCACAACATCTCTCAATACTAACCCTACAGGGTCTTACCCGCCTACGTTTACTCGCTAACCATCCCACTCTTGTAGAACCTGATTATAACGGCGATTCAGGGAAATTTGAACAGATAATTATGCGTTTTGAAACTCTCCGCTCTGAGGGTCACAAAGTATTGATCTTCTCCTCTTTTGTCAAACATTTACGCCTACTGGCCAATCACTTCGATAAAGAGCAGTGGTTGTATGCCTGGCTCTCCGGTTCAATGAATTCTGCAGATCGAGACAGAGAGATAGGGCGTTTTACAAATAGCCCTGAGATCTCCTGCTTCTTTATCTCATTGAAAGCAGGAGGAGTGGGATTGAATCTCACTGCTGCAGATTATGTTTTTATAATAGATCCTTGGTGGAATCCCGCTTCAGAGATGCAGGCACTCAGTCGTTCTCACCGGATAGGTCAGGATAAAAAGGTGATTGTTTACCGATTTATCTCCTCAAAAACCATTGAAGAGAAGATAAAATTGTTGCAGGAGGAGAAGGCAAAATTGGCTGCCACATTTGTCACCTCAGGCAACCCACTGGCAAATCTCGGTAGGGAAGAGATAAGCAGATTGCTCTAATTCATCTTTGATCAAATTACTGTTTCAAATTACTGTTAGATAGTAGCTCACTTTTTACCTTTCTAGAGATTGTACTTGTTTTATATTTTAAGCATCTGCTTTAATGTGAATAATGTAACAGTTGCTTTAAAAAGTGTAATAAGATTATGAATTATGTTCATCACCTTGCAGAAGGAGAATATGAAGATTTTAGGGCGCATTAATATTTAACAATAAATTCAATACAATCACAGAATGAAAAAAACATTAATTATCACATCGCTATTGGCAATATTGCTAATATCGTGTACAAAACAAGAGGAAATTGCGACAGAAAATGTTAAGAGTGCACTCTCCGTAAAGGTTGGCATTGTAGCAACCAAAGCAATTATTTCAGGAACAATCTTCCCGGACGGATCAAGTATCGGAGTTCAGGTACGCAAATCCGGTCAGTTTAACTATCAAGCCTGAACTATGACAAACATAATGTATACATATACAGCTGCCGGAGCAACCTGGACAACTGCAACTCCTTTTTATTTGACAAATACTCTTGGAGAGGTATATGCGTATTACCCTTATGTGTCAGTAGGAGATAACCTATCTGCATTTACTACAATCCCTGTAACAATAAACGCAGCTGCTACTATAGGAAGTGAAATAGACTATATGTATGCAACGCCTCTGACAGGGTTAAGCAGCGTCAGTAATGCTGTAGGGAAACAGAATGCAAATCTGGTAATGAATCACGCTTTTACCCAGATATCCTTCTACATCTATAAAACAACTACTCGGGAACAGGTACTTTAACACAAGGCTCAACCAGTTCAACCCTTAACATTACAGGAGACTGTATAATAACCAATAATCCTGCAACATCTGCAGGCGCAATGCTGTTGGTTAATCCGGGGAATCATACAGGAGGAAGTTTCACAGTTAATGCCTATACAGATCTTGGTGTGACAACAGTGATTAGAGATGGAATTTTTATTAAACGAAACAATAAATATAATCTCACAATCATCATCCCTTTTATAGATCTTAAGACAGCCAAAGAGTTCGGGATTCTGTCAGGTGTAGGGGTAAGCAGTGCAGGACTAAGTATTATAAACGATATGGATGTGGGTATAAGCCCGGGATTACGTGCTGCAATTACAGGTTTCCCGCCGGCAACAGTTGTGAATGGTGCGATATACGCTCCCAATGATTCGCCGGCCGTTGAAGCTATGCTAACACAGGCAAAATCCGATATTACAGATGCCTATTTAATTGCAGAGGCTGCAGTGAGCCCTGTTCCGGCTATTGTTGCGGGAGACATTGGCGGCTCTACTCTTACCCCCGGGATTTACAAATCCCTTTCAACACTATTGGTTCAATCGGGCAATCTTGTCCTTGATGCACAGGGAAATACCAACGCGTTCTGGGTTTTTCAAGTTGCAGATGAGTTGACCACAATAGGCGGAGCCGGGGGTAATATCTCACTTATTAATGGTGCAAAAGCAGAGAATATATTTTGGCAGATTGGATCTTCTGCAACAATAGGTGACAACACTTCATTCAAAGGAAATATTCTTGCCTTGACTTCAATTACATTGAACCCGGGAGCAACTGTCGAAGGAAGAGTTCTTGCAAGAAATGGTGCAGTTGTATTGACAAGTACAAATATTATCAATAAGCCACTATAAAATGATTTCCAAGGTCATAATTCTATTGACCTGTTGTTGTACTCTTTGAAACTCTTTAGTTTTGGTTTATAGTCGCTGTCAAAGAGTGGCGATGATATTAGAAAATCGGCAGTTGAACGGTTTGTAGCAGTTGGTATGTTATAAAGGCTGGAGATTCTTAAAAGTGCCTTAACATCTACATCGTGTGGCTGTGGTTGCATAGGATCCCAAAGAAAGAAGAGTAAATCGATTTCCCCCTCACATATTAGTGCTCCAAGTTGTTGATCTCCGCCTAATGGCCCTGATTTCAAAAGTGTTATATCAATATTTAACTCCTCGTTGCTCTTACTCTTACCTAAGGCCTCTTTTACCAACTTTCCGGTTGTTCCGGTGCATACAAGATGGTGGTTTGCCAATATAGCTTTATTAAATTCAACCCATTCAATCAGATCCCTCTTTCGGTTATCGTGCGCAACCAAACCGATAGTTAATTTACTCATTTTTTATTGCAAATATCGGTATTTTGAATCAATTTGATCCAAATTTCTGCACCAAGCCAATTGTGAGTTTTATTTAAACCGAATTGGTTTGATTATTGCAATATATTTATTAATTTTGTAAACGTTAATATAATCGCATTAAGATATGAAAAACGAACTAAATGATAATATGTTATCATTTATCAGCACAACTCACGATTCTTTAATGTTGGGCATTGCCCGGCGTGTTAAGGAGAGACGATTAGAAAAGGATTGGACTCAAAGAGCACTCGCAGTAAAAGCAGGAATCTCTTTTGGGTCATTTCGCCGATTCGAGTCTTCGGGAGAGATTTCGTTGCGTTCATTGATAATGATTGCTTTTGCATTGGGTACGGAAGATGATTTCCTGGGGTTGTTCTCGACACAGACATACCGGAGCATAGATGAATTGATGAATGTTTCAAAAGCCAAACAGCGTAAACGTGGAGGTAAAAATGAATAATATCGAGATTGTAGATGTGTATATGAATAGTTCTCCGGTTGGACGCATTGCGCTAACTCCAGATGGATTATGCGGTTTCGAGTATGATTCGGAATACCTAAAGAGCGGCAAATCCATCTCTCCCTACTACCTACCTATTCAATCGGGATTAATCATCGCCAAACGTGATCCGTTTAATGGCAATTTTGGCGTTTTTGACGACTCTTTGCCGGATGGCTGGGGAGCTCTTTTGCTTGACAGATTCTTGCAGGAGAAAGGGATAGATCCATACAAATTAACTGTATTGCAAAGGCTGTCACTTATCGGCTCAACAGGGAGAGGAGCATTGGAATATCGCCCGGATATGAGTATCGCTACAGATAATGAATTTCACGATTTTGATAAACTTGCCACTGAAACAGAGAAGTTATTGAGCGGCCTGGAGAGTGATGGTTCTATAGATTTGCTCTATAGATATGGCGGTTCATCAGGCGGAGCGAGACCGAAGGTATTTGTCAGGATTAAAGGGCGGGAGTGGCTCGTTAAGTTCAAGGCGGCGTCTGACCCTCATAATATAGGAGAGATAGAGTACAGTTACTCCTTGCTTGCCAAAGAGTGTGGAATCCGGATGCTTGAAACAACTCTTTTTGAGGGGAAGTATTTTGGAGTGGAGCGTTTCGACCGGACTCCCACAGGGAAGATTCATACCGTTAGTACGGCAGGAGTTCTTAATGCTAATTATCGTATTCCTAGTCTTGATTACTCTGTTATGCTTAAGCTTACATTGAATCTTACAAAAGATATGGAACAAGTGAAGGAGATGTTTCGTAGGATGGTCTTTAATATAATTATTTCTAATCGAGACGACCACGCCAAGAATTTCTCTTTCCAATATTTAAATGAAGGATGGAGGCTATCTCCTGCTTATGATTTGCTGCCAGGCAGTGGTTTCAACGGTTACCATACCACGACCATAAATGGCAAAGGCGAACCTGCACTTTCTGATATCATAGCTGTTGCTCTGGAAGCAGGAATAACCAAACAACGTGCAAGTCGAATTATTGAAGAGGTGTCGGAAAAGTGTATTCAGGCGAGAATGTCTAAAGTAATTATAAAAGTAACGTAGAATAAGAAGTCCTATTGATTAAAATGGGATATTTCTAAGCCAAATTGCCATAAAGTGGTCGTAAACAATGTAGCCGTCCGGTGTTTTATAAACGAGCTCTTTATCAATTAAATTTTTTAGTGCACTGTTCACACTGCTTGCTGCTTTAAGTTTATTCTCAGTAATAAATTCACCGGAGTTAATCTCCTTAATAAGTTTAGATTTTGCGATTGCCTTTATTAATCTTACATTGCTAATAGGGTAGGCGGCCAAAAGATTTTCGTAGGTGAATGTCAATTCGGATACTACCTCCTCAATTGCATAATTCACCAATTGAATATCAATATGTTCGTTGTATCCATAGAGTCTGTTTAATATCACCTGAATGTACCAGGTTTGCCCGTTAAACTCATTATAGAGATAATCAAATGTTTGTTTATCAAGTTTTTGATCCTGCTTTTTGAAAAAGTTTGATGCAAATAGAAAGTACTCTGTATTATCAATCTTATCTATGGATAACACTTGTGTGCTTTGGTAGAAAGGACGTTTTGCAGAGAGAAACATCTCCTGCATTACGTGTTGTTTACTCCCGGCAAAAATGAAATTGATATTTGGTGTAAATTGAATATATGATCTTAGTAGCGCCTCAATGCCCTTTTCCGGATAACCGGATATTTGCTGAAATTCATCAATTGCAATATAACATCTTTTGTCTGAAGAGTTCAGATATTCAAATATCTCCTTTAAAGTTTTCTCTTCGGACGATGGTGCAATATCTATAGAAAATTTTGGAGTACCGGTTTGTTTATCAATCGTAAATAGGGGACGGCAACTTTTTATAAACTTGCTGACTCTGGAGAGAGTTTTTTGTGGAGTTGAGTCCAGTGACCCAAGTGCTGAGTTTGCAAAAAGTCGGATAAATTCTCCCAAATTTTGTGTTGGATATATATCTAAATAAATTGTAACAATATTGGATTGTTGCTCCTGGAGTTTAAAAAACACATTTTTTATTAACCCTGTTTTACCCATCCGACGAGGAGCTATCAGAGTGATATTTCTTCCATTATGGAGAGCATTTAATATTGATTCAGTTTCATTTAAACGATCACAGAAGTATTCAGGATTGAAATATCCTGAGATAAGGAATGGATTATTTGGTCTCATTTCTAATGCATTTTATTCGTTACGAATATTTCGTTACGTAAATTTCGCAATATAAAATTTAAAATCCAAATTTAGCAACTCTATGTCTCGCAACAATTAGTACAGGGTTATCATTTTCCTTATGATTTTTAATAATAGCTTCCATTTGAGCTCTAATCGTTTTGCTTTTATACTTATCCTTAATAATGTCAGGATATTTGGATATACCGTTTAAATAAGAAAACCTTCCGATTGTATATTTGGAACTAACCCACTCCGGCATAAGAGGTTGACCTCCGTCAAAATCATTTTCAAACCCGGTTACATATACTTTGTCCATTACTTTAGCTGGTCTTATAAATATTGTGCTGTCTATAGATTTATCGTACAAAAAACTCATTTCATGCCCCCCAAATCTTCCTGTAGAAAAGACATTTATATAGAGATATTTATCCATCTCCTGAACCTCAAAGGAGAACTGATAAAAGCCATGCTTTGAATAATCTGCAACCGGTTGGAGACCTTTTTCGGGAATCCAGTCGTCTGGTCTTTTGAATTTCCCTAAATCAATAATATATCTCGGTTTGAGCTTATTGCCGTTTATCAGAAAAACTGTATCGGAATAGGGGAATTTATAGTATATTTCATTTTTGTACCTGGAGAATTTGCTTACCAAGGCACTATTGGAAATAGTAGTTTTAGGACGTTCGAACTTTAAATAATTTGGAAATTTTTGCAAAGTATCACCTCTAAAACTCTGAATTACTAACCTGTAAGGTGCGTTACCACTGGAAATATCCTGAGCAACAGCAATAGAGGAGGTGTCGATAATTATATACTCTTTTCTACCTATAAGTGGGATAGACTCTACAAATGCTCCATTTAGTCGATAATGAAGTAATTTGTCAAATGTACCTATGTACAGATGCCCATTATCACCATTTCCAACACTTTCTAAATCTCCGATAACAACATATTCTCTTGGTCCTCTGCCAACATCTCCAATTTGATTTAGAAAATCGCCATTTGCAGAAAACCTGAGAATACGCTGTGTTTTTCTATCTACAACAATATATTCATCTTCTGTAAACAGTACCTTTGAAATACTTCCTATTAGACATTTATCATTAGTTTCCAGAGAAACATACCATAAAGAATCAAATAACTCAGAACAACTCACGGTTCTATTTACCAACCACGGAGCTGGTTTAATACGAAAGGTTGCTTTTGATAAATCCAGAGATAGTATTTGTCCGTCGTCGAATAACTTTATAGATATAGGATAGGCAGGTTCTTTGGTCATTTTTTCTGCTGTATTGTTACAACCAAATATAATGAGAGCAAAGAAAACATAGTATACATTTTTCATCATAAAAAAATTGGAAAATAATTAAAAAACAGCAACAAGCCGTCTGGAGATGAAGGGGTTTTCAATATTCCTCCAGAGGACTCCGTAAATGTATGGGAACTGAATTTTGATTATAACTATTTGGAGGTTCACAATGCAGACGGATTTAAAATGCCTGAAAACACACTTACTTATCCTCTTTCAGGTCCTAAAAATGAATCCCGATATTTTGTTGAGCTTCCTTTAAAAATCCAATACTCAGATGGGGATACACTATCAATTACTAAAAAGCTTTTTTTTATTGATTTAGGAATGCCCTGGGACATTGCATTAAATATATATAATCCGGAGTTTGTTTTTTTTTATTTAATGTTATTTTAGTTTTGCAATGGCAATAACTAAATTGTCATTCTCATTCAAACCATCGATTAATTGTTGTAATCTCCCTGATACTTTATGTTTGGAAGCGTATTCAATTAGGGTCTGTGGATAGTAAGCAGTTACTATGTAGTTGTCTCCAGAGAGATACATAGGCACAAATGGGGGGCCTTGTTCGAAATCATCGCGAAAACCAAGCATTCCCTTGGTCGGTTGGTTCATCAAAGTGAATTTGTTTGTAATTTTATTGAAGTATCCGATGGCATGCCTAATCGTGTACTCGTGGGTACTGGCTAATAAATATGCTTTTTTGCCGTAATAGGGCTCGTGGGCATAATAACCAAGCCGGAAGTAGAGCAATAGATATTTATCCGTCTCGAAATAGAATCCATTATCCAAGGTTATTTGTTTAGGGGGGGCGTCCCCATCCTGATCTATGTAAATTTTTGAAGGGGTATAATGCCCGTAATCCAATACATATCGCGGAAATAGGGTATTGCTATCCCTGAAAGAATAAATTGTATCGCCATAAAGGGTATACACTCTTATGGAATCCTTGAAAGTATGCAATACATAACCAACATCAAGTTGATCAGGAGAATACACTAATTTTACATTCTTCGGAAGTGAGGTGTTTTGTGTTTTTTTGCTTTTAACCAAGCGAGGATCTATAGGTGGTGTCGGTACAAATCCCCTTATGTTCGACAATGTATCAAACATAATAGCAAAATACTCCCGACCATCCTTATAAACTCTTGGAATTAATCTGCTTATAAAACAATTAGTTGCATAGCGATTTAATTTTGAGAACATATCCTCACTTTGAGGTACACTGATTTCCTTCTTGAAATTACCATCCCTGTCATAAATTTTGATGACCTTACAATCTACTTTGCGATCTTCAATATAAAAACCACCAGAACCTTTTTCTACCCAGGGGACTCCCCATTCATACTCCTGAG